>JBEIKN010000216.1:0-3263 GCA_040379725.1 Flavobacteriales bacterium | reverse complement strand
TAAGCTCATCAAACACAATGGGCATGATGGTATGATTAGAAAAGTGGCTTTGTGTGGTGGCTCTGGTGCTTTCTTATTGAAAAAAGCCATGCAAATGGGCGCAGATGCTTATGTTACAGCTGATTTGAAATACCATGACTACTTTGACGCAGAGGGGTTATTGTTTTGCGATATTGGGCATTATGAGTCAGAAATTTCAAGTTTGGAACTATTTTATGAGGAAATTACAGATAAATTCGCTAATATTGCGGTCCGTTTTTGTAAAACAAATACCAATCCTATCCAATATTATTTTTAAAACATGGTAGATTTATCAATAGAAAAAAAGCTGAAAGCCATCTGGGAACTTCAACAAATTGACTCTAAAATCGATCAACTTAACTTGTTAAAAGGAGAGTTGCCTATGGAGGTGAGCGACTTAGAAGATGAATTGGCAGGTTTAGAAACCAGACAAGAGAATATCAAAGCTGAAATCAAGAACTACGATATTGAAATTACTGGTTACAAAACCAACATCAAGCAATCTGAAGAATTGCAAAAGAAATACAAAAAGCAATTGGATGCGGTTAAAAATAACCGTGAGTTTGAAGCCCTAAACAAAGAATTGGAAATTTCTGGTTTAGAGGTTTTAGCGGCTCAAAAGCGCATCAAAGAAACTCAGTTTTACATTGAGAACAAAAACCAAGCTTTAGATACCCTTCAAGAGCAAATTGATGTCCGTAAAAAGGATTTACAATACAAACAGAAAGAACTTAAAACCATTGTAGCGGATACTGAAGAAGAAGAAAAATCGCTTAACGGTAACAGAAAAACAATTGAAAAAGCTGTTGACGAGCGTTTGGCTAAAGCCTATGCACGTATCAGAAAGAACGTTAAAAATGGTATCGCAGTTGCCCCAATCATGCGTGGTAGCTGTGGTGGATGTTTTGCTAAAATTCCACCTCAAAGACAAAGCGATATCAAACAACATTTCAAAATCATTGATTGCGAACATTGTGGCCGTATTTTGGTTGATAACCAAGTCACTGGTATTTACACTGAAAAACCAGTTGAAGAGGAAAAACCAAAACGCAGAGTGCGCACTTTGAAAGCCTCTAAGTAATTCTTTGCATGCTTATGGCATTGCTCAAATATCAAAAGAACACTCTAAAACGTGTTCTTTTTTTATGTCTTCTGTTGTTTACGGAAAACCTTAAGGCCATCTCTACTTTTCATTTTACGATGAATGAGCAAATATTGGTGGCTCAAACCCTTATTTCAGAATTGAAATTTGATGAAGCTCAAAAGCAATTAAGTGCTCAAAAAGCGATTAATTCAAACAATTTGGCCATTCCTTGGCTTGAAGAGTCAGCTTTGTTTTTTAAGTTATTCATTACCGAAGATGAAGTGTTGTTAAAACAGCAGCAATCTCATTGGGATCAATTGCTCGATAAAGCCAAATCTATGGATTGTGGCAATGCTTGGTATCGGTTTGTCTTATCTGAAATTTACATACACAAAGCATTGATACACCTTAAGTTCAATGAGCAATTTTATGGGGGATTAGACATTCAATCCGCATTTAAATATTTAAAAGAGAACAAGCAGCTATACCCTCATTTTTTACCTGATAATAAAAATTACGGCATGTTGTCGTGTGTGTTTAGTTCTGTGCCATCTAAATACCAATGGATCACCCGTTTGATTGGTTTAGACGGCAATATGGTGGAAGGTCTTAAAAGTATAGAATTGTATTTGAATACGCCAATTATTGGCAAAGAGCATGTTGTTATAAAACGCGAGGCGGCTTTCATTTATGCCATGATTCAGCATCACTTAAACAAACAAACTGAATTGGCATGGTCCAGTATTGAGCCTTATACGAGGTCATATCAAAGCAATCTATTGGAAGCTTATATGCGCGCTACAATTGCTGGTTACAGTGGTCGTAACGATGAGATGATTGACATTCTAAAACACAAACCACCCTATAATGCTCAGTATGCTTTCTATTACTTGGATTATATGTTGGGCTTAGCCAAATTAAGACGCTTGGATCCTGACGCAGACGTATATTTTAAAGTGTTTACCATCAAGTACAAAGGGAGAAATTACATGAAATCGGCCTACCGCTATTTGGCTTGGATAAGCATCATCAATAATGACATTAATACAGCTAAGACCTATTATTCTTTGGCTAGTAAGAAAGGAATAGATTTGATAGAAGAGGACCGATACGCAGACAAAGAAGCCAAAGAAGCCATGATCTGGCCAGCCAGTCTGTTAAAAGCCAGATTGTTATTTGACGGTAAATACCATGATAAAGCCTTGCTGATTTTGAACGCGGTTGATCCAGCTCAACTTACTAATACAAGATATAAGTTAGATTTCACCTACAGAAAAGCAAGGGTTCTTCATGAGACTAAAAAATATCAAGAAGCCATCGTTTTGTATAAAGAGGTCATACAAAAAGGTAAAACCCAAAGTTATTATTACGCGGCCTATTCAGCCCTTCAGCTTGGATACCTTTACGATATACTAAAACAAAGTTCACAGGCAAAAACCTATTACAATATGGCTTTAGATGATTTCCCTGACAACAAGGAATATGTAAGTAGTATTGAGCAAAAAGCAAAAGCAGCTTTAAAAAAACAGACTTATTGAAGGATTATTGGAAAGTCAACTTGAACATCTGTTTCACCCAAAGTTGGATCTCCATTTTTAATGCCAACTTGGTGTTTTAGTTCAATTCTAACATTGCCCTTGCCTGTTCCTAATATTTGCCATAAACTTTTTAGCCCTAAAGGCAATCCATTATTGTCTTGATCTGTTACATCGATTTTTAACTGGCTTAAGGCAGAACTGAATGCAATTAAGTGATTGTCATTCTCGTCTTTAATTTCATTGGTAATGCTATCTACAGGGGATTTTGATTCATCCAAGAAATCAATGGTTAATTGGTAAACAGTTTGAGGCTTGAGGCGAATGGTATCGATAATAGGTACATTGCCGCCTGGTCCATCCAAATCAGAAAATTTATAGCTTTGGGTTTGATTCAAAGAGTCTTTGAATTGTAATATAACAGTTGTGATCAGCTCATTCTCATTGATTGGCGGGTCGTTTGGTAAAGGTGTTTTTTTACAGCCTAGAATCATTAGGCCACAAAGGCTTAATAAGCATGCGTGTTTTTTCATGATGTTATGTTTATAGGTGATAAATGATTTTAAATGCGACGTTGATGCCTGGTTCAGGGATGAAATACCTCAGGCGATTAAGATAGTCTC
>JBEIKN010000215.1:0-3305 GCA_040379725.1 Flavobacteriales bacterium | reverse complement strand
CATGCGTTTAGCTACTGCCATGCGACTGGTGTTCTCAATCTGAGTAGTCATACTACCAGACGCGTCAAATATGATCAGAATGCGTGTCTTCTCTTTACTTTGAGCATTTAAAGTCCCAAAGGTTAAGAGTAAAATAGCAATGACTAAATGTTTCATAATTCAATAACGCCTGGCAGCAATAATTAGTATCAATAATCACCCATCGTTTCAGGCAATTGTGCCAAAGCTTTGGCTAATTGCTCATCATTAGGCGGAATGCCATGCCACTCGTGAGATCCCATCATAAAATCTACACCAGCTCCCATCTCAGTAGTCATCAACAAAACAATTGGTTTGCCATTCGCTCTAAGACTTTGTGCTTGCATATTGGTGTCCAAAATGGATTGCATGTCATTGCCATTCATCTCGAGAACCTGCCAATTGAATGCTTCGAATTTATTGCGCAACTGATTGAAACCCATGATGTCTTTAACATTGCCATCAATTTGCTGCATATTGTAATCAATACTTGCAATGATATTACTAAGTCCATGATGGCCTGCATACATGATGGCCTCCCAATTTTGTCCTTCTTGAAGTTCGCCATCACCCATGTTTACATAAACTACACGATCATCATTGTTCATTCGTTTAGCGACTGCAATACCAACGCCAACAGATAAGCCTTGGCCTAAAGACCCTGTGGCAATTCTGACACCTGGCAAGTGGTCATGAGTGGTTGGATGTCCTTGCAAACGGGTATTGAGTTTTCTGAAGCTAGCCAATTCTTGAATTGGAAAATATCCACTTCTAGCTAAAACGGAATACAACAACGGGCTAATATGCCCATTAGATAAAATAAAAACATCTTCGCCATGCGCTTCTTGAGTAAAGTTTTGTGGTTGATGCTTCATGATTTGGAAATACAAAGCGGTTAAATAATCTGCACAACCAAGAGAACCTCCTGGATGACCACTTTGAACGGCATGAACCATTCTGACAATGTCTCTTCTAACTTGAGAAGCAATTTGTTGTAATTCTTGAGTTGTAGGCATGAAAATATATCTTAATGCAAAAATTGACTAAAAATACCAATAATAAAAAACCGAATGGAATTAATTATAAACGAATAATAAACGCTTATTTCAATTCAAATTCATCTCTATCTGACAATATTGGAAAATCGCTACGGTATTGAATCAAAGAGGCTTTATTTAAATTGAATTGAAAGACTTTGTCATCATTAGAAAATCCAATTTCTTCGCCAAGATAATTAATGATGGCAGAATCCCCCTGATGATCGACCCCATTACCATCTGAGCCAATGCGGTTACAGGCTATCACATAAGATTGGTTCTCTATAGCTCTAGCTTTTAATAAATTTTGCCAAGCGTATCTTCTTGCAGCAGGCCAATTGGCAACATAAATCAAAGCATCGTATTCAACAGTATTTCTGCTATATACAGGGAACCTTAAATCGTAACAAATTAAAGGGCAAATCTTCCAGCCTTTATATTCAATGATTAAACGTTGTTTACCAGCAGAATAATATTTTGACTCGGCCCCTGGTGAAAACAAATGTCTTTTAAAATACCATTCAACACTTGAATCGGGTTTTACAAAGGCTAAAGCATTATAGTATTTTCCTGACGCTTCATGCATAAAACTGCCAATAATAGCAGCATTTAACGATGTACTCATGCGTTTCATCCAGGCCAAGGTTTTAAGCGAACTTTCTTTTGCAAACTGCTCAGCTTTCATACTGAAACCCGTTGAAAACATCTCAGGCAAAACGATCAGATCACAGTCTTGAATGTCTTGGCATTTTGATTCAAAATGATTGAGATTGGCATCTATATCTTCCCAATACAAATGGGTTTGAACGACTGCAATATTTATAACTTGCATAAGATGTCTAGTGCTTTATTCAAGGTTTCTTCGTTTTTCGCAAAGCAAAATCTTAAGACACGATGGTCAGTCTTGCGCAAATAAAAGGCTGATACCGGAATGGCGGCTACACTTTTCTCTTGAGTAAGATAATTGGCCATTTCAACATCGGATTTATCTGCAATCTGATCATAAGTAACAGACTGAAAATAACTGCCCTTACAATCCAACAACTTAAATTTAGACGCTTTGAGTCCCTCTCTAAACAAATCCCTTTTGGCTTGATAAAAAGCACTCAATGACAGGTATAAATCTGGGCGTTTTAATATTTCAGCATAAGCATGTTGAACAGGTGTATTGGCTGCAAAAGCCATAAATTGATATGCCCTTCTGATTTTTTCAGTCAGATTTTCTGGTGCTAATAAATACCCCATTTTCCAACCAGTTGTGTGATAGGTTTTGCCAAATGAAGATACTATTATACTGCGTTTAGCCAATTCAGGGAAACGGGCAACAGATTGGTGCTCAAAGCCATCAAAAATGATGTGCTCATAAACCTCATCGCTTAAGACCAAAACATCGGTATTGTGAATGAGTTTTTCTAGCTTAATAAAATCTTCAGCACTTAATATACTCCCACTTGGGTTGTGAGGCGTATTGAGAATGATCATTTTTGTCCTGATATTGATGAGTTTTTTAATCTGATCCCAATCTATTTTGTATTCAGGGAACATCATTTCATACACAATCGCTTTCCCTCCTGACAATTCAATAGATGGTATGTATGAATCATAGGCTGGTTCTAAAACAATGACTTCGTCATTGTCTTTGATGAGGGCATTGATCGCGGCAAAAATCCCCAATGTTGCACCAGGCACTATGGTAATTTCAGTTTCAGGATGGTACTGAGCTGAATACAAATCAAACGTTTTTTGAGCAATCTGTTCTCTTAGAGACATCAAGCCAGGCATTGGCGCGTATTGATTGAAGCCATTCTTCATGGCCTCATTTACCAATTGCTTTAAATCATCTGAACAATCAAAGTCAGGAAAGCCTTGTGCCAAATTAATGGCATTGTATTGATTCGCCATTGCCGACATCACAGCGAAAATACTGGTCCCCACATGTGGCAACTTATGATTGATTACACCTTCAAATTTCACATTAACAAAATTAAGCCAAAGGCAATACAAAGCCTCACGATGTATAGAGAATGTGCGTATCTTTGGGTATAGGGGTTAGGTTATAGGGGTTAGGGTTGAATTCCTTATAAGCTACACCATTTGCTGTATATGATAACTTAATACCACTAGTGCCTAAATCCTAATGCCTAAATCCTTTTTCAAGGGGTTAGTGTTGAATTGCTTATAAGCTACACCATTTGCTGTATATGATAACTTAATACCACTAGTGCCTAAATCCTAATGCCTAAATCCTTT
>JBEIKN010000214.1:0-3372 GCA_040379725.1 Flavobacteriales bacterium | reverse complement strand
GAACAAAATCCTCTGGCTCGCGCAGAATGGATAAAAGTATTTGGCTACATTTTAGGACTAGAAGATCAGTCAAATACGGTTTTCAATCAAATTGACAGCACTTATCAGTCATTAAAAACCATCAATCAAACATTAGCGCCTAAACCTAAAGTGTTAACAGATGCATTATACAGCGATGCTTGGAATGTGCCTGGTGGCAACAGTTATACAGCCCAGCTCATTCAAGATGCAGGAGGAGAGTATGTCTTTAAAACCTATGATCAAAGGTTTTCGTATGCATTTAATTTAGAGTTTGTGTTAAATCAAGCTTATGATGCAGATGTTTGGATCCATATGAACCGTTACAGAAGCAAAGCAGACATATTAAAAGCAGACGAGCGCTATAGAATCATTAAAGCTTTTCAATCAGGACAAATGTTCAATAACCATAAACGCGAACTGAATAGTGGCGCCAATGATTTTTGGGAAATCGGTTCAGTTAGACCTGATTGGGTTTTAAAGGACTTGACGTGGATCTTTGCTCATCCAAATAAATCCAACGATAAATTGTATTTTTATCAAAAGGTAGATTAAATTTGAGCACTCAACAGTGCTGTTTAATTCTTGGATATTCTTTTTGTTTCTGCCATTGGTTGTGGCATTCAACTTTGCTATACCGCATAAGTATAGATGGTTGTTATTGTTGATTGCTTCTTACGTCTTTTATGGCTGGTGGCGTGCTGAGTTTTTGGTCATGATTGCCTTTTCAACGGTATTGGATTTTATCTGTGCCAAACAAATAGAAGATGCGCCATCAGACAAACTAAGAAAGCGTTGGATGCTGCTCAGTGTTATCACCAACTTGAGCATTCTCTTTTTATTCAAATACTTCTATTTTTTTATTGGCACGGCCCCCTTTATGCAATCAATAGTCAATGAGCATCAATCCCTTAAATCTGCTGTTGAATTCTTGGGTAAGTCATTGCCGGTAGGTATTTCGTTTTATACTTTTCAGACCATGAGTTATACCCTTGATGTGTATTATAAACGCGCTAAAGCAGAGCGACATCTTGGGCAATTGGCTTTGTTTGTTTCTTTCTTTCCGCAATTGGTGGCAGGTCCTATTGAGCGATTTACACAATTAAATGATCAATTAAAACAAAAACAAATTTTCACTTATCATAACATTCAAATGGGCCTAAGACTTATGTTGTATGGCTTTTTTGTTAAGATGGTAATTGCTGATAATTTATCCTATACCGTCACTTCTGTCTTTTCAGACCCTGGCAAATGGATGTATTATTGGAACATCATAGGGGTCTTGAGTTTTGGTTTTCAAATTTATGCTGATTTTTTCGGCTATTCATTAATCGCACAAGGAGCCGCTAAGTGCTTTGGAATTGATTTAATGGATAATTTTAATCGACCATATTTGTCGCATAACATCAGTGAGTTCTGGAAACGTTGGCACATTTCTTTAAGTACATGGTTTAAAGATTATGTATACATCCCTTTGGGGGGGAATCGAGTGTCAAATGTTAAATGGATTGTGAACATTCTTTTGGTCTTTCTCTTGAGCGGTTTGTGGCATGGGGCCAATTATACATTCATTGTTTGGGGAGGATTGCACGGGGTTTATTATTTGATTGAAAGGTATTCGCCTATTCGCATGAAGGCCTCTGTTTTAAAAATGGCATTGACTTTTTTAGCAGTAGCCTTTGCTTGGATCTTTTTCAGAGCATCCAGTATGCAAGAAGCCTGGCAAGTCATACAAGGTTGTGTAAATCATTTACAAGGTCAGAAACAATTGGATACACAACCCTTTGTATTTCTTCTGTTGTTATTGTTTGGTTTATTTGAATGTTACAGGGGCGATCAGCGTTTTGATGCGTATTGTCAGCAATTGCCTATGCTGAGGCGTTGGGCATTGTATTGTTTTATGTTGTTTTGTCTTTTGGTGCTTTGCGGTTCAGAGTACAGTACTTTTATCTATTTTAAATTCTAAGTCATGAATACGTTTAAACAGATCGCTTTTAAAATTAGTATGCTGCTCATGACCATTTTTTTGAGTGCGTATGTATATAAAGCCATTTATTGGGAGCCAGAATTGAAAGACCAAGGGCATATGTTGTTTAATGTGCTTGAATTTGAATGGCATAATGATGTCTTATATATTGGCGAATCGTCTAACTATTGGACTGATCCTAATGATTCAGATAAACGCAGTATTAGTGATATGGCCAATAGCCTTTTACTCAAGGGACGTATGAGTGGCACTCAAGTGCCGGCCTATCATGCTGGCATGTTCTTGCCTGTGATAGAACACATTGATGCCAATAGTCGGGTTAAGCACTTGGTCGTGACCATGAATTTACGCTCCTTTGGACAGGCTTGGATATACTCTACTCAAGAAGCCGCTTTAATGCGTTCAAAATGTTTTTATGGGACTAGTCATCCACTGCTCAATCGCATGAAAGCAGCTTTGGGTTACTATGCTCAACCAAGTGAAGAGTCTCAAGAAAACAAAATGTTAGAAGCATTTGAACAGGAACAAATTAACACGCAAGTTCAATTGCCTTACAAAACCATCAACACATGGAAAGACCATATTGTGTATTCAGACCCAGAACAACAAGCATTGGCACATCATTACGTCAAAGCCTATGCGTTTTCAATTGATACCACGAGCAATCCGCGCATTAAAGATTTTGATCAAATCGTTTCAGTTTGTCAGTCAAAAGGCATTCAATTGTATTTTAATATTTTGTCAGAGAATACAGCATGGGCAGATAGTTTAGTTGGTCCATCCTTGGGCTCATTGATGCAAGAAAATGTCAACAAACTCATTAAAAGGTATGCTTCAAGAGGTGTTGTCATGATCAATAATCTTCATACAGTACCAGCCAATAATTTTGGGGAAAAGGATTGGACCACTGAACATTACAATCAAAATGGACGACGTTTAATAGCTGAGCAAGTTGCCCGAGTATTGAATGAACATTTACATTAAACATATAGCCATGTTGTTGTTATTGGTTTTGTTTGCTTGCAAGCCTAAAAACCATTCCATCCAACAAGTGCTTGAAAAAGACAGTTTAGTGTTATTTGTCTTCGTCAATACAGATTGTCCAATTTGCAATAAGTTGCAAGGACAATTCCACTCATTTGAGGACAGCACATATGCGACTTACTATGTGTTTCCAGGAAAACAAAACGCTGAAAGTGTAAAAACATGGCAAGCATACAATCACATACAAGCGCAACAAATCGTTTTGGATGCTGATTTTACTTGGACCAATACTTTAAAAGCGGAGATTACGCCTCAAGCGGTTTTCTGCCATAATGGGCAAGTGATTTATTCTGGGTTACTCACAGATCAATTTATGAATATTG
>JBEIKN010000213.1:0-3409 GCA_040379725.1 Flavobacteriales bacterium | reverse complement strand
TCCAGATGTCTTCAACATCATGTTACAAATTCTTGATGAAGGCCATATCACAGATAGCCTTGGCAGAAAAGTTGACTTTAGAAATACCGTCATTATCATGACGTCTAATATTGGCTCAAGACAATTAAAAGACTTTGGAACGGGTATGGGCTTTGCCACAGCCAACAAAGTCAACAACCTAGAGAACGAGAGCAAGCAAGTGATTGAAACGGCCTTAAAAAAGTTCTTCTCTCCTGAATTTTTGAACCGTGTTGACGATGTGATTGTGTTCAATCCACTCGAAAAACAAGACATCGTTCAAATCCTTGACATCCAAATTCAAAAGATGTTGAAACGCATTGTTGACTTAGGGTATCATGTTCAATTGAGTCAAGAAGCTAAAGAATTCATTGCAGAAAAAGGCTATGATTCGGCCTTTGGTGCTAGACCTTTATACAGGGCCATGCAAAAATATTTAGAAGATCCATTGGCAGAAGAAATCCTTAAAGGAGAAATCATTGAAGGTGCTCAAATCAATGTAGAATTTGATGCAGAAAACCAATGTTTAAAAGTTCAAAACTCTGCCCCTAAAAAGGGCCGTAAACCTAAGGCTTAAGATGCGTCGACTACTGTTATTTTGCGCCTTCATTTTTGCGCTGTCTGCAAATGCGCAAGCGCCAGAACAAAAGTATTTAGACCTGTTTAACCAACTGGATCAGATCAGTAGTTATGGGGACTATTCCGGCCTAGACAGTAATGCTAAAAAAGACATTGACAATGGCATCAAAGTGTGTCAAACCCAACTCAAAAAACTACTCGACAGTGTAACGCGTTCAATCTTTTATTACCACAAAGGGCGTTTAGAATTGGTCAAGAAAAACATTCCTGAAGCACAAAAGGATTTAGAAATGGCTATGAATTTACATGCCTCTAACTACCCTGCTTTAGAGCGCTTGTGTGTGTTGTCATACCACCATTTAAAAGGTTATACCAAACGTAAATCCTACATTCAAAAGAGCATTAAAGAATGGGAATTGAGGTGTTATGTAGACAGCACAGAAGCCTTTAATTGGTATTACCTAGGCATGACCTTTAAATTACATGAAGAATTTTCTCAAGCACAGGTTCAGAACAATGTACAGTATTGCCTGAGTCGAGCCATAAAACTGGATACCAACAACGGCACGTATTTGTTCGAACTGAGTTTGTACAAGCCTTGTTTACTTAAAGTACAACTATTAAAAAAGGCATTAACCAAAGAAGAATATTGGCTTTATCGCTCTCATATTTTGGCTTGTTTACTGGAGCTCAAACAATACCGTGATGTCATTGACTTTGCAGAATTGAGCTTAGCGACTTACGAGCGCTTCTTCCCGAGTCATTATTTCTTTATGAGCCAGTTGATGCAATTTGAGGCAGATGCCTTTAAGGGTTTGAATCAAATGGATGCTGCCCAAAATTGTTTGAAACGCAAACGCGATTATGACAATCCAAAACAAGGGTCAGACAACCCTTGATTATCCTGAATTAATTGTTTGGATAACCAGACTGTATCCATTTTTGAATGGCTGTTTGGTCGCAGGTTGACAAAGCCCCTGAAGCTTTAGGCATTGGAGAATAGCCAGCTGTTTGTTGAATACTGCCTAAGAATCGGCCATCCACTATACTTTGTTTTACGCCATCATAGGTACTTAAATCGTAGCCGCCACCGGCTGTTGTCGCATTGTGGCAAGACACACACCATTTTGACATGAGTGGCTGAATGCGATTGGCATATCGGCTATTGGTATCGCAGGCGTTGCAATTGGATGAATTCGGCGCCCCTGAGGCAATCCAATTTTTGATGATCTGTTGTTCCAATTGAGTGAGTTTTGGTTTATCTTCTGGCGGCATTTCACCACTTGCTATTTCTGTATATAATTCAGACTGCATTGGCTTTCCAGCTTTTACCATTTTCAAGATAGATTCATAATCACTCAAGTCTTTTAAATCATCATCCAACTGTGAGCTCCCTGCAACATGGCAACCTGTATAAGCGCATTTGCTAATTATGATTGGAAGAACCTCTTCTTGAAAGCAATAATTAGGCGCCGCTACATCGTATGTACAAGCATCAAAGATTAATAAGCTGCTTAATCCTAGTATACTTATCAAGTAAAGCCAAGTTGATTTCATAGTTTAAAATGACTCAAATTTTAGGCCAAAAAAAAACACCAAGTTATGGTGCTTTTTTAAAAATGATTTGAAACTATATTATTCAACGATTTGCCATTTAATGGCTTTAACTATGGTGTTATCAGAAACGCACTGTATGGTATACAATCCAGGGCTTAATGACTTACTTAATTCAATATTAGGCGTTAACCCATTGAATGCTTGTCGGTAAACGATTTGACCTTGCTGATTGAAAATGATCACCTCTCCATCAAAACTAGAATTGCCCAATAATGTAATTGCTTGTTGACTTTGTTGCATAGGATTTGGAGATACCACAAAATCAGAAGGCTTTTCACTTGATTGCAAATAGATGATTGCAGATTTAACTGCTTGGTTATTGGCTTTCTGAGCAAGAATTCGATAATAAGTTTTGCTGTTTGCGGGTGCAATTAGCTCTTGGTAATTGGTAAGCGCCAAATCCGTTCTCAATGCACTTACACGAGCAAGGGTTTCGAATTGCAAAGCGTCTTTAGACCCTTGAACCTCGTAATACAAAGCATCCGCATCTTCAGATACTGTCCATGTTAAAACATCGCCATTCATGGAGCGTGCGCCTTTAAAATCAGTAAATTTAACGGGCAACGGCACGATGATGTTCAAATCAAATTGAACAGTATTGCTGATAAAAGGAATTTGATAAATGTTCAAATAAAATGACCTAGTGGCTAAAGACAAGGTGCTACAATCTGTATTAACGTATGTGAAAGCCGTCACGAGATTCTCAGTTTCTGTAGCTGTCATAGTAGTTCCACTTTTGTAAAACAACAATTTACTTTCACCAGAGGCGACAATGGCTTTAACATTATAAGTGCTTCCTTTCAATACCACATTTGCAATGCTTGCATTGTTTGAGAAATTAAGTGCTATTGTCCCGCCACTGCTTGCTGAGTCTATCAATAATTGTTCAGCACTTCCATCTAAAATATCAGCAGTTGCGAATTTCAAATAAATGGTATCAATATTTGATGAGGCATTAACGTTGGTACCGTTAAAAGCAAACTTTACCGATTGATTGCAATTGGTAATGTCTGTTGATTTATCTGTACTTGATGTTGATGGATCTAGGTCAATCGATGGCGGATAAATGACTGATGGCGCATTGGTCCAAGCTGGGCCTTGACCAAAATCCAAGAAATAATAAGCCGCGCCACTGCCTTCAGCACCCACTTGAAAATCAAAACTGGATAAACTACTGTAATATACTTTTACCCGC
>JBEIKN010000212.1:0-3423 GCA_040379725.1 Flavobacteriales bacterium | reverse complement strand
CCATATTGTATGGCCTTCAGAGTGCTCAAGGACAAGCAATGTTTGTTTACACTTGTTTGATGTTCTTTTTGTTTTTATTCTCAGTATATGTGTTTTACCGTTGGCGTCAAGGGCTTAAAACAGCATCAGTTTGATACCAAACCCCACAAAAACAATTGCCGCAATTTGATTGATGCGTTTTACGATAAGGGGGCTCATGATGGATTTGAGTTTTGAAGCAGAATAAGCAATACCAAGTTCTACAATAAAGATACTGATCAGACAAGCAGTAAAATAAATGATCAAATCATGGTTGTTGTAATGCATTTTTATCCTGAGTACCGAACTAATGCTCAACCAACTGAAAAAATTAACGGGGTTAACAGCGTTTAATAAAAATCCACTGCCGATGAAATAGAGGCTCATACGTTTGTTTGATTCAAACAACTTGCCTTCGGTGTCTTTAGGTTGAGCTTTGACAAACATACTAATGCCCATCAAACAGAGTATGCTGCCACCTATGATTGATACTTCGTTTTGAAAAGTGTTTAACAGTTCAGCAAATGAGCTTGAAGCAATCGCCAAAGTGATAAATATAAGATCGCATAATATGACACCAAGTGCTATATAGATACCTGTAGTTTGTCCGTATGCAATGCTATTTCGGATAAGAGAAAAGAAGACAGTCCCCAGCATTAGGCTTAAAATCAATCCAGTTAGTAAACCTTCTAGAGCACATTGAATAAAATGCATGTCCTTAAAAAAACTTAAAAATTAAACAATAATACGCAAAGCAAATGATAACTTTGCATTTGACTATGAGTACGCGTACCGAAAAATTTAACCGTGAAATGCAAAGAGAATTGGGCGTGATTTTTCAATCCAAAATGCACGATTGGTTTGAAGGCGCCTTTATTACGGTGACAGAAGTGAGTTCTAGCCCAGATTTGGGTTATGTTAAAGCGTATCTAAGTATTTATAATGTCAAAGATAAAGCTGCCACAATGGAGCTTATTCAATTGATGAATAAGCAAATTCGCAAAACTTTGGCCAATAAAATTAAACATTCAGTGCGGGTTATTCCTGAACTACAGTTTTTTGAAGACAACAGTTTAGAAAATGCTTTGAAGTTTGAAAAACTTTTTGACCATCTTAGAGAAGAGCGTCAACACCGAGATCCGAATTCAGATCAAGAATAACTCATGCCAAGCCATTCAAGAACCGATGTGTTTGCCGATGTTTTAGGCAAGAATAATTTGATGCGTTCTTGGTATATTCGCTTGACTCAGTCTTTACTCTTAAAAAATCAAATCATTAAGCGAGAGGTTAAACGCTGCAGCAGACGTAAGCAAAATAAGGTGCAGCATGTCTTATACCCTGGATTTGGCTTAGGTCAACTCTTAAGTATTTTTGCCCGTCACAAGCAATTATATAATGTTTTTGCCATTGACAAAAATGCCAAATTGGTTAGTCAGTCTGCCGCCTATTTTAAATCTAAGGAGCAACACAATATTTTTTGTAAAACACAAGACATCTTACATTACCATGAACATGAAATTTTTGATTTATGTGTTTGTGTGAATTTATTGAACCACATTGAAGATGATCAAAAAGCGCTAAGCAATATGTTCAATGCGCTTAAACATCCGGGCATGTTATTGATTTTTAATTCGAGCCAATTTGCTTCTGACCAGGATAAGGCTATAAATGCTGTATACCACGACAAGACATATAGAAATGGGTATAGTATTCAAGCATTGAAAGACAAACTAAAACAGATTGGATTTTCAAAAGTTAAGGCGCGATATGTTTATGGTAAACCTGGGGTGTTAAGTTGGAAGTTGACCACCCATTGGCCGACCAAAATGATCGATTACTCCGTATTGGCTTATG
Organism: Flavobacteriales bacterium; assembly: GCA_040379725.1. Taxonomy (GTDB): domain Bacteria; phylum Bacteroidota; class Bacteroidia; order NS11-12g; family UBA955; genus JABMMZ01. Next base: position 1,551 of record JBEIKN010000212.1, on the reverse strand, counting down.
TTATCTTGCCGTTATATACCATTTTTTGTCTGCCCTTGGTTTTGCTGCTTAATTTTTTAGATATTGCATTTTTGCATCAATCGGGTAAATGTGTTTTAATTAGAGCATTTAAATCATGAAGCCATCTATACTCATAGCACTTAGATATTTGTTTTCAAAAAAGAAACGCAATGCCATCAATGTGATTTCGAGCATTGCGGTTTTAGCATTCACTGTTTGTACAGCGGCTTTAATCATTATTTTAAGTACTATGAATGGCTTTGAACATTTGATTTTTTCAATGTACAATAAGTTCAATCCTGAAATAAAAGTGACCTTAACTGAAGGAAAAGTGTTTCAATCAAATACGGTCTTGGAAAAACTAAAACATATTGAAGGCGTTGCTGTTATGATGCCTGCATTAGAGGATAACGCAGTGATACAAAATGGGGATTATCAGACCGTTTGTACTGTTAAGGGGGTAGATAGTCAGTATTTTAAGTTCAATCACATGGAGCCATTGCTTAATAGTGGTGCTGCAGTGCTTAAAGATCAGGGGGTCAATTATGTGGTAATGGGTGCTGGTATCAGTCAAAAAATTAATGCAGATGCCGAGGGGCCTTTTAACCAATTGAATCTTATTAGCCCAAGACGTGGACAATATGCAGTGTCTGATTTAGATGCCATCAATACGATGAGTATAGTGCCATCAGGGGTATTAACCCTCGACGAAAATATGAGTAATAAATATGTTTTTGTGCCCTTGGATTTTGCTCAAACATTGTTTGATCGCGATGCGCAAGTGTCTTCAGTTGAAGTACATTGCAAACCTGGTTTCGAAATTCAATCTGTACAATCACACATTCAAGCCCAATTAGGCCCAATGTTTAAAGTCCAAAATAGATTAGAACAACAGGCAGCATTGTACAAAATGTTTAGATCTGAAAAATGGGCCAGCTATGCCATATTAACCTTTGTACTATTAATAGCGACGTTCAATGCATTAGGGAGCTTAACAATGTTGGTGATGGAAAAGAAAGCCGACATTCGAACATTGTCTCACATAGGGGCTAGACCTCAATTGATTCGTTCTATTTTTTTTAACAATGGATTTTTATTAGCAGCTATTGGAACAGTTATTGGCTTGTGTTTGGGCATTACTTTGGTTTTACTACAAGATCAGTATGGATTAATCAAAATGCAAGGCGCCATAGTTGAAAATTACCCGGTCAAATTAATGTATCAAGATGTCATTCTCATTGCCTCAACAGCTCTAGGCCTTGGCGTATTAACAGGGCTTTATCCTGCATACAAAGCAGTGCAATTGATGGAAGGGGAGTAGTTTAGCTATCAGAAGCATTAATGTCATCTTACTTGGAAGGTGTTGTTTGTAATGCACTTTACCATATGTTTTGATGGCATCCGGTGTAACAGCAATCAACAATAACTTCATTAAAAAAGGCTGGTGAACTCACCAGCCTTTTTTTAAAAGATCTTAATATCAGTGTTATTTACCAGTTGATTTAGCTTTTGCTTTTGTAGCGGATTTAGTTTTAGCCTTCTTTTGTGGTG
>JBEIKN010000211.1:0-3445 GCA_040379725.1 Flavobacteriales bacterium | reverse complement strand
TTCAACTCCTACGAGAGCCGAAGTTAGCGACGTAGCCAACGCGGTCATTGATGGTGCTGATGCGGTCATGTTAAGTGCTGAAACCAGTGTGGGAGCATTCCCCATCAAAGTGGTTGAAACCATGGAAAAAATCATCAGAGACGTTGAAAAAGACCGTCGTGTGTACTTCAAAGGCGTCAAACCAACCGCTCAATCAGATACGTTTATTTCAGATGAAATTTGTTTCACAGCAGTTCGTATGAGCGACCATTTAAAAGCCAAATCCATTGTTGGTATGACGCGCTCAGGCTACTCAGCATTAGAAATATCATCCTACCGACCTATGGCCAATATTTACATCTTTACCAACAATGTCCCATTGTTAAAAACCATGAGCTTGGTTTGGGGTGTAAGGGGATTTTATTACGACAAATACGAGAGTACAGATCAAACCTTTACAGACGTCATTGATGTGCTTAAAGCCAATGAATTGGTTCAAACCAATGACATTGTCATCCATACTGCTAGTATGCCGATCAAACAAAAATCAATGGCCAACAGCATTAAAATTTCCGTTGTAGAATAACCCAATGATGCGCAGTTTCTTTTTGGGTTTTGCCATAGCGTTTTCATTATCGATTTGGGCCCAACCTCAAGTCATAACAGAAAAACAATTGGGCAATCAAAGGGTCTGGAATGCACGCATGAGCAGCGATGAAAACTTAAAAAAAGCTTTTTATGAAGCCCAGTTAAGCTACCCACCTAAATTCATCTATTGGCGGGTATTTAAAAAAGAAAAGCAAATGGAACTATGGGGCGCCGATAGTGCTCATCACACTTACAGATTGATTGAAACCTATAATATTATGGCACTTTCAGGCAACTTAGGTCCTAAACGCATGGAAGGCGATTATCAGGTTCCAGAGGGCTATTATTACATCAATCAGTATAACCCTTACAGTAATTTTTACTTGAGTTATAAACTATCCTACCCGAATAAAAGCGATAGTATTTTAGGCAAAAAAGGTAATTATGGCGGACAAATTTTTGTTCATGGCGACTCAGTAACCATAGGTTGTTTGCCCATGAATGACGACGTCATTAAATCGTTGTATTGGTGCAATATTCAAGCACAAAACAACAAAGACAGCAATTACCACATTCCTGTACACATTTTTCCTTGCAGAATGGAATCTAGCAACTTGAAGTATATAAAATCTTTTTACAGCTTTGATCCAGTTCGTCAAGAATTTTGGAAAAATCTACAAGAAGGCTACAACTATTTTGAGCTGATGCATTCACCCCCTAAAATAGCGGTTGATCCTAAAGGCAAATACCTTGTGAACTACTAAGCATGTGCTTGGTAATTATATGGTTTATGTTAAATTTGCCCTAAGATGAGCAATGCTTCAAATCAAGTGCAAGACACTTACAACCAACAATACCATTCAGAAAACAATGAATGGAGACAATTGGGTGGCCAGCAAAAAGCTAAAAACATATTAGACTTGTGCAGCAGATTCAAGCAAGTTAAAACCCTTGACATTGGATCAGGTAATGGCGCAGTCATTGCAGAACTTGACCGTGCTGGTTTTACCAACAACTTAAGCAGTTTAGAAATTTCAGATTCAGGTATAGAGGCCATTAAAGCCAGGCAATTACAATCACTCCAAAGCGTTCAAAAATTTGATGGTTATAAAATTCCTTTTGATCACAAAACCTTCGAACTTTCGCTTTGTAGCCATGTCATTGAACACGTAGAACACCCCAGATTACTGTTAAGAGAAATAGCAAGAGTTGCCGAACATCAGTACTTTGAAATCCCCATTGATTTCAGCTTTTTTGTTGATCGCAAAATCCAACATTATTTAGACTACGGCCACATCAACATTTACACGCCAGCGCTTTTTAAATTCTTATTAAAGAGTGAGGGTTTTGAGATCCTTGATGAACGTTTCTTATTCACCAACCATGCGCAGATTGATTTTCAATTCAAACATCAGCCTGTAAAACGCCTCACTCAAAAATTAAAGAATTTCATTGTAGCATTGACCCCTTATAAAAAGGTAAAACCAAATGCTTACGCGGTTCTTTGCAAACACAATGGTAAAGGTTTATCCATATTCTAAGCTCTAAAATAATTTAGAAAATCCTTTTTCTTGCGTTTCGATACGGCCTCATAGGTATTGTCTTTGAGCTGTACCTTAGCGTTTACACCTGGTTTATAAGCTGCAACATGTTCTGCATTGATCAAACAGGCATCGTGTATCCTAATAAATGACTTGTCTTGTAAAGCCCTTTCATATACTGCTAAATGCTTGGACGTCAATATTTTCTTGGCCCCATGAACATAGATCTCAGAATATGCACCCTGTGCTTTGATCTTGATGATTTTGTCAATATCAATTGGATTCAATCGGTCATTATCATATACCATAATGGTATTACCCAAAGGTGCAGCACCTGTTTGACTAGCCTTCTTATAAGTATTTTGAATAATGAGCTGCATTTTCATGCGATCATAAATACGCTGCATTGACCGTTTTATGGCTGCTGTATCAAATGGCAACGTGATGTAATCAACCAAATTTCTATTGATCACTTCTAAGGCATGTTTTTTAGACTTTCCATATAAGACTATATGGGCTTTAAGGTCATTGGCTTGAGCGAAAAAATCATCCGGTAATTTTAGCAACTGATTGCTATTAATAAAAAATGCATCAGGCACCAAATGTTTGAAGTGTACTTGTAAAGCCCTTTTACTTTGTACCTTTCCAATTAAATAGACTGGATTTGTTTGTGCAGTGAGCACAGATTCGAGTTCAGATGCAACCCGTGCATCTTTTTCAATGATCACAATTTTCATAGTTTAAATTTAGTTTAACCGAAGTTAATCCATTTAAACTAAAAAAACAAGTCTGATTAAAGATCAAATTTGATACCTTGTGCTAGCGGAATATTGTTGCCGTAATTAACGGTATTGGTCTGACGACGCATATAGGCCTTCCAACTATCACTTCCACTTTCTCTGCCACCTCCGGTTTCTTTTTCGCCACCAAATGCACCACCTATTTCTGCGCCTGAAGTACCAATATTGACGTTGGCAATTCCACAATCAGATCCTGAGGCACTCATAAATCGTTCCGCCTCTTGTATTGAGTTGGTAAATATCGCTGAACTCAAACCTTGCTTAACATCATTTTGCATGGCTAAAGCCTCGCTTAATTGATTGTATTTCATGACATATAAAATGGGTGCAAAGGTTTCATGTTGGACAATAGAATAAGTGTTCATGGCTTCGCAAATGGCAGGCTGAACATAACAACCGCTTTCATAGCCAGGGCCACTCAATACTTTTCCGCCATAAATCACTTTGCCGCCAGCAGTTTTCAATTGTTCAAGAGCCTTCTTAAATTGATCAACGGCATCCACATCAATTAACGGACCGACATGGTTGTCTTCGATC
>JBEIKN010000210.1:0-3472 GCA_040379725.1 Flavobacteriales bacterium | reverse complement strand
GATACCCTCAAGGGTGAAGAACACCCTTGAGACAGAGAAAACTGTAATAATTCACATGTACAGCATGTAGTGATTCTTATAACGAATTTACACTAATCCCTACTTCGCCCACCAAAGTGAAACGGAGGTGGGACCCTTGAAAAAGGATTTAGGCATTAGGATTTAGGCACTAGTGGTATTAAGTTATCATATACAGCAATTGGTGTTTCTTATGACGAATTTACACTAATCCCTAATCCCTAATTCCTATCCCCTAACCCCTAACCCCTATCCCCTAACCCCTATGGCCGCGGATTGGATTTCCGGTTAGGATGTAGCCTTCCCTCAAAAAAACCTCTGCTGTCGCAGATTTTTTATTTCGCATCACCCTCTTACAAGCAAGCTTGACGATGGTTCATGCGAAATAAAAAACCATGAACAAGTTCATGGTTTTTTGAGGGAGGTCGGAAGCGGATTCGAACCGCTGTAAAAGGTTTTGCAGACCCGTGCCTAGCCTCTCGGCCATCCGACCCTTTATTTAAGGAGGTGCAAATCTAATTGATTTTGAACAAATCCCAAAACCAAACTTGGTTTAGGCCATTTTTCTGATGGTTCCTACTGATTTGCCCTTGCTTTTGGTGTCACCTTTAGGCGCAACATTTTTAACGGGCTTCTCTACCTTAGCTTTAGCTTCTGCTTTGGCTTTGACTTCAGATTTGCCTTCTTCGTCAGTAGAATCCTCTTCCTGTAAAGATTTTTCTAATGCATCAAAGTCTAATTTATCAGCTAGGATATTGAACCAGCTGGCCAACTTCTTCATGTCAGATAAATAGATGCGTTCGTTGTCGTAATTAGGCAATACTTTGCCTAAAAACTGAGGAAATGCATCGTCGTTGGCTTTTTTATCAGGAACAGATAAACCTGCTTTTACTTGTTTTTGGATGTTCAATAACACACTGGCTAAGCGTTCTTCGCCTTCCATGGTAAACATGGCGATATCAGCCAAAATAGACACTTTAGTATTAGCTGCAGTTGGTATTTTTTTACCGCTGCCATCTAAAGCTTCTACAATTAAACCATTTTTTCTTTGACCGATCACATGGTATAAACCAGGCATGCCCGCAATTGCTACTATATCTTTCAATTCCATAGGATTGCAAATTTTCTATAATTAATTGACAAAACAAAGCGTTCACATGAATTTTTTAATTTAGTTTTGCAAAACAATTATGAGTAAGAAATTATTGATATACGGTTTGGCCTTCGGAAGCGCTGCGGCAGCTATGAGTTATATCTATATGATGTATGTAGCAACTAGTCCTGATATTAAATGGCATCTCATATCTGTCCTAGGCGAGTTTGTTGTGATACCTTTTGTTGCAATGGCCTTGTTTCTGAGAACTGTAAAACAAGAAAGCGAAGAAACCTTTTTGATTGGAAGAGTGATCTTCTTAGGCTTTTTCTTAAGTGTCATGATCTCTGCATCTGTGTCTTTGTTTTACTCATACATTGCCCAATTCAATCCTGAAGTGGTTAATCAATTCATTGATTTAAAAATGAAGCAATTCCACGAAAGTAAATCAATAGCCAGGTTGAATGCTAAAGAAATTGCAGAAAATGAACAGGCTATCAGAGATTCCTATTCAGTAAGTGGTCAATTCAAATACCAGTTGTATTTAGGGGCAGCTAGAGGTTTGTTTTTTAGTGCCATTATTGCGTTCTTCTTAAGAGCAAAAACCAAAAAACCTTGAAAAAATTCTTAGGTAAAATCGGATTTATTTGGTTTGCCATTGTGTTTGCTGGGCAATTCCTATTGTATTATCCATTATTCCTAATTTTATTGAGCCATGAATCTATGTATCCATTGGCCAATGCACTCAGAAAATTCTGGGCTTGGACAACCGTGTTATTAACAGCCTCTTGGCCATTGATCAAACAGTCAAAACAAAAGTTTACAGGTCCATGTGTCTATGTTGCGAATCATACATCTTATTTAGATATTGTTGTTTTGGGCTTGTTTGCGCCACTCAAAGTGAGTTTCATTGGCAAATACGAATTGTCTAGAATTCCATTGTTTGGGATTTTTTTTAGAACTGTGGATATTGCCGTCAAAAGAGATTCTATAAAGGATGCCCACAGAGCATTTGAACAAGCCAAAGAACGACTGGCTAAAGGGTACAGTGTTTTGATTTTTCCGGAAGGTACTATTTGGAACAGAACCCCTGAAATTAAACCGTTTAAAAATGGGGCATTCAAGATGGCCATTGAAGCAAAAGTGCCCATTGTTCCAATAACATTTTTAAATAATTTTAAACGCTTACCAGACGAAAAGTTCGAGTTTTATCCTGGGAGCATTCAATGCACGATTCATCGGGCAATATTAACCAATCATCTAATTGATGCTGATGCCGACCAATTAAAAGATGAGATTTACCAAACCATTAAACAAGATTTAATCGCACACAATATACTCCATGAAAATCACAGATGAAAAAATCGATCAACTAGCCCACTTGGCTAGACTTGAATTTGACGATGCCAGCAAGCAAAGCATCAAACAAGATTTAGAGAATATTTTGCATTTGGCAGAATCATTGAATCAAGTTGACACGGAAGGTGTGGAGCCATTGATTTACATGACCAATACTCAAAACAATGTGAGGACTGATGAGGTAGAGCAAAATTTTACCAAAGATCAAATCATGAGCAACGCGCCTAAAAAAGATTCTGATTATTTTAGAGTACCTAAGGTCATAGATCAAAATAAATAATTTGGAAAAACTCATTGACATAAAAGGTGTTCAAAAGGTATACACTGTTGGTCACGAAACAGTGTATGCACTTAAGCAAATTGATTTGGACATCTACAAGGGCGAGTATGTAGCACTCATGGGACCATCAGGTTCAGGTAAGTCTACACTTATGAACATCATAGGTTGTTTAGATGTGTTTACAGAAGGTCAATACATTTTAAATGGCACCAATGTTAGCAGTATGACTGAGAATGCTCTGGCAGAGGTGAGAAATAAAGAGATTGGTTTCGTTTTTCAAACCTTTAACTTATTGCCTAGAATGAGCGCATTAGAGAATGTTGCTTTGCCTTTGGTATATGCCGGTTGGAATAAAAATGACAGATTGGCTAGAGCCGAAGAAGTATTGGTCAATGTTGGTCTTCAAGATAGAATGCTTCACAAACCTAATGAACTATCAGGTGGACAAAGACAACGTGTTGCCGTTGCAAGGGCTTTGGTCAACAACCCAAGTATTTTATTGGCCGATGAACCAACAGGTAACTTAGATACTAAGACATCCATTGAGATCATGCAATTGTTCAAAGAGATTCATTCAAAAGGCAATACCATCATATTAGTGACCCACGAGGAGGACATTGCTTTGCATGCCAAACGCATTGTAAGAATCCGCGATGGAAAAGTTGAATCAGATCAAATGAATACCCAATTCGAACAAAAAGTCGATTAGTTTGTTTCTAAGT
>JBEIKN010000209.1:0-3491 GCA_040379725.1 Flavobacteriales bacterium | reverse complement strand
TCTTCATCACCGCCAAAAATTTGAATCCCAATGGGTTTTTCGTAATCGAAAATATCCAGTTTTTGTCTGGACTTGATGGCGTCTCTGATCAAGCCCTCTGAACTAATAAATTCAGTGTACATGAGGTCAGCCCCTTGTTGTTTGCATAAATATCTGAAAGGCGGATCACTCACATCTTCCATGGGCGCTAACAATAGGGGAAAACTTCCGAGCGATATGTTGCCAATTTTTACCAAATTTGCAGAGACTTAACTGTCAATAAGCATGCAAAATTACAACCAACCCAACAGAATACAATACTTCTCTGACATTTTAATCCTTATTGGATTGGTGATAGTGTCTGCCGTGGTGTTTAGTTTATTAGGTTTACTCTTGGCTGCAGGGTTGTCTCATCAACCCATTACAGAGGTACTTCAGATGATTCAAAGCGCCAATAGTTTAGACGAACACATTGGATTGATGAAATTTTACAACGTATTTGCCACATTCGGCGCTTGGGTTGTCTCAGCATTTTTATTGTGTAAATTCAGAAGGTATCCGGTCAATGCATTTTGGCAATTTCAAAAAGGTCATGCCAAGATGTGGTTATATATTCCCTTGGTGTTTATTGCCGCTCAAATTGTATCGGTACAACTGATTCAATGGAATCATATGATAGAGCTTCCGCAGGCTGTTAAACAAGCTTTTGAAGGTTTTCAAACCAAAGCCATTTTAGAGCATATGTTGGCCATGCATTCTGTATCTGACTTGATGTTAAACATTGTTGTGATTGCACTTTTGCCAGCTGTATTTGAGGAGATCTTTTTTAGGGGCACTTTGCAAGTCATCATGATCAAATGGACCAACAATCATCATGTGGGCATTTGGATCAGTAGTATAGTCTTTGCGCTCATTCATTTTAATTTAGAACAGCTATTGCCGATGGTGTTTTTAGCCTTGGTTTTAGGTTATGTGTTTTACTTTAGTCAAAGCATCTGGTTGAACATTGCTATTCACTTTTTTAATAACGCCCTTGCCGTGTTAATGTACTACAATCAAAATCAATCAGAATTCATACAGCAAGTCAGTAAAGATGAGTTTCAGCCACATTGGCTATTGGTGGGCATTAGTGTCTTGATGCTAACGCTTACTTATCTGCGCATGAATCAACAAATAAAACCACACAATAACCATGAATAATTTTACCCAAAGAGCCATTACAGGCGCTGTATTTGTAGCAACAGTGATTGGGCTTAGCCTATGGAGTGCCTACAGTTTTATGGCTTTGTTGATCATCATTGCAGCAGTTGCGATGTGGGAGTTTTATGCCCTATTAGGGATACAATCAGTTGCGCAAAAATTACTGTGCATTGGTTTGGGGCTTGCTATGATCACGTCAAAATATTGGTTTGATTCAGCTTTGTTGGTTTTGCCATTAGCCTTTCCACTGATAGCGATCTCCGTCTTGTTTAGTCAACAGCGTTCATTTAAAACGCTGGCCATTTTAGCCACAGCGATCTTATACATTGCATTGCCATTGAGCTTAATGCACTTTTCTGTGTTTTCAATTTCCGGACATTATCAAGCAGTATTAGCTATTAACTTATTTACCTTGATTTGGTGCAGTGATACCTTTGCTTATTTGAGTGGAAAATTATTGGGCCAACGCAAATTGTTTCCTTCAGTATCGCCTGGTAAAACATGGGAAGGTGTTATTGGGGGCATGATATTGACTGGTATAGCAGCTTATGGACTTGGCATACTATGGCAAATCCCAGTTCAAGTAAATGCAGTGATTGGTATTTTAACGGTTGTATTTGGCACCTTAGGGGACCTTGTTGAAAGCATGCTCAAACGCGAAGTGAATGTGAAAGATTCAGGCAGTATTTTGCCAGGGCATGGAGGCATGCTTGATCGATTTGATGCATTGTTGTTGTCTTTGCCTTTTACCACCGCTTGTTATTGGTGGATGATGTACCATTAAATGGTGGCTATTACCTTAAGCTCAATCCCTATTGGCGTCGGCAAACAATTGATTTCCAAGGTTGTTCTGCAAGGCGGATTCTCTGCAAAATACTCAGCCCATATTTTATTGTAAATAGGGAAGTCATCTTTCATATTGGTTAAGAAAACAGTAACGTCAACTATTTTATCCCAGCTACTGCCAGCATCTTCTAAAATGTATTTGATGTTTTGAAACACACTGTGACATTGCTTTGCAATATCATAGGATACGATGTTTCTGTTTTCGTCCAATTCAACACCAGGAATGGTTTTACTGCCGCGTTCTCTTGGGCCTACACCACTTAAAAATAATAAGTTGCCTACGCGTTTTGCATGCGGGTAAAGGCCAACTGGTTCTGGCGCTTTGCTTGATTCTACACTATTTTGATCCATTTGTTTTTTTAGGAGTTGTTGCTTTGTTTGTTGGTCTATTTGGAGTGATTAAAGGTATGCAGGTAATTCCTGATTGATACAATAATAACCCAAAGGTATCCGTGGTCATAAAAGTGGCAATGGCAATCAATTGACCGTTTCTACTAAAGTCTATATTGCGCACATTGCTGCCCATGTCTTTAAAGGTATAAGTACTTTTGTATTGGCTTAATTCAAACATCTGAGCCGTACCATCATTGCAACCGCCCAATAGATATTTGCCATCAGAACTGAATTTAACTGAAGTAACCTTCCAAGAAAAACCATTCAAGACTTTACTTGATTTGCCTGTACTTAAATCCCAAAGGATAATGGTTTTATCATTTGATGCACTGGCCAATTGCGAACCATTAGGCGATAAATCAATCGCATTAACATCGTCTGTGTGCCCTTTTAATACAAGGACTTCAGCATTGCCGCCAGCCGTCTCAATGGTTTTGATTAAACCGCCTTTAAGGGCAACAATATAGTATTTCATGTCTTTGCTCAATTGTAAATCCAATACTGGCGCAGACACTTTAATGGTTTTTGTTTTTAGAGGATCGTTTACTGGAGTGGTTTTGATGCTGGCGTCTAAACTGCCGGTAATTAAATTTTTGTTGCTTGGATCTAAAAAGGCTGCACTCACAGGCTCTAAATGCAAATTGAATACCTTGTGTTTGCTCGGTGTGTCAATGTTCCAAATGCGGGCTGTGTAATCTTTGCTACTGCTCACTAAGTACTTACTGTTGTTCGAAAAATTCAAACAAGTGACGGCGCCCAAGTGGCCTTTGAAAGTGGTTTTTAAAACTGGCATGCCCAAAGAATCAAATACATACAAATTAATGTGGCCATCCCAAGCGCCTGAGGCCATGTATTTTCCGTCGGTGCTGAAACTTAATGCCTCTACATTAGCAGAGTGGTCATTGAGTTTTGTTTTAAAGGTTTGAGCGGAGGTTAATGCAGATTGCAATAACCAAATCAACAGGAAGCTATAGCGCATAAGCTTTGTTTGTTTTATGCAACGAATTACGCCTTTTTTTTTTAATATCTCTCCACAAAATACATGTCTTGTGTTTTATTTGTGATTAACCGAT
>JBEIKN010000208.1:0-3530 GCA_040379725.1 Flavobacteriales bacterium | reverse complement strand
GTGACGGATACCGCTTCTGGGGTTTCGCGTTTAACATTTTTAACGCTTAATGTATGGAATTTAGGGGTTGACATATGGTTCGTTCAAAAAACAAAGATAATAAAAAATCGTGTTTTACCTTTGTTGGTAAAACGTTAGACTTCCACTTTTTTCTAACAAAAACTTATTGAATCTTATCAATGTCTAATTGATAAACATTGTCCAAGTGTTGGTTGTTGCTGATATTGAGTCCTAGGTCTTTAAGAACGCCATTGGCTACATCATAGACAATGCCATGTAAATGCAGTTCTCTATCGGCGGCCCATGCATTTTGAACGATTGATGTTTTAGACAAATCGAAGACCTGTTCTTGAACATTGATTTCAACCATACGACGACTTTTTAATTCAGGGTCTTGAATCGCGTCAATTTCTGTTTTATGCAATCGGTACACATCTTTAATGTGTCTGAGCCAATTGTCAATTATCCCCACTTGTTTGTTGTCAAGAGCTGCTATAACCCCGCCGCAACCATAATGTCCGCATACAATGACATGACTAACCTCTAAAATGTTAACCGCATAGTCTAACACACTGAGCATATTCATGTCAGTATGAACAACCATATTGGCAATGTTCCTATGTACAAATATTTCTCCTGGCTCAGTTCCAGTGATTTCATTAGCAGGCACTCGAGAGTCAGAACAGCCTATCCAAAGAATGGGTGGTTTTTGTCCCAATGATAGTTTTGAGAAAAACTCAGGGTCTTGCTCGTTTTTAGAAGCTACCCAACGCTTATTGTTTTCGAATATTTTTTGATAAATGTTTTGCATAAATTAGATGGTCAGTTGTTGTTATTGGCAAGTGTTTATTGATGATGCTTCATCGCAATTTAAAGCGAACTATTGTAGTCATTAAGCCAGAGATTGAAGCACTGAAATTAAGTTGTTTGGAGTGCAATTAAGCTGTTGCCCTGAAATGAGGTTTTTAACGCTTAAACTTTTGGTTTCTATCTCGTTTGACCCTATCAATATGGCGGCTTTTATGCCTTTAGCATTGGCGTAATCCAATTGTTTTTTAATTTTAGAACTTTGAGGGTATACTTCAACTTTGAATCCGTTCATTCTAAGGTCATTGGCCAATTCAATGCACCAAGCAATGGCTTGATCTTCCATCGGACAAAATAATACATCTGTGAAGGATGTTGTTTTGCCATCAAAGAGTTGAAGTGCCTCCATGGCATCATACAACCTGTCTATGCCAAACGAAATGCCAATACCAGAAATGGCTTCTTTTAAACCAAAAACAGAGGTTAATTCATCATAACGACCGCCACCACTAACACTTCCAATGCCAACTTGATTGATGATGACTTCAAATATGCAGCCTGTGTAATAGTCTAAGCCTCTGGCCAAACTGCCATCTAAAACTACCTTTTTAGTATTGTTTTGGCTAAAGTTTAATAATTGTGTAAGTTCATTTAAGCCTTTTTGTGCTTTACTTTGATGGCTTAGTAATGTCGATAAAGTTTGTATGCTTGCCTCCTCAAAAGGTCTTTTAATTAAAAAAGCGGCTATTACGGCACATTGTTCGGAGTTTAATCCTAGGGCCAAGAGTTCTTTTTCAACGCCTTCCCAGGCAATTTTATCAAGTTTGTCAATGGCAACTGTAATGGCTTTGAAATGTTGGCCAGCATTGGCTTTTTCACAGGCAGCCTCCAATAACCCTCTATGATTGATTCTGATCTGATAATCTGTGATGCCCAATGCTTCGAATACCAAATGGTAAATTTGAATAAAATCAGCTTCACACATCATGGAATCTGTGCCTAGAACATCGGCGTCGCATTGCCAAAATTCTCTGTAGCGGCCTTTTTGAGGACGATCGGCTCTCCATACAGGTTGAATTTGATAGCGTTTGAAAGGCAATTGAATGGCATGACGATTCATTGCAACAAATCTGGCAAGTGGAACGGTTAAATCATATCGCAAACCTTTGTCTGCAATTTTAGGGGTCAATGATTTGACCTCAATATTTTGAAAGTCGATGTCCTTAAGGTAATCGCCGTTGTTTAAAATTTTAAAAATCAATTGATCACCTTCGTTACCGTATTTACCTGTTAGGGTACTAAGGTTTTCCATAGCCGGTGTTTCCAAAGCCATGAAACCAAATGATTGATAAATGCGTTCAATGTGTCCAAGAATGAACTTCCTTTTAGCCATGACTTCAGGGGAGAAGTCTCTAGTGCCTTGAGGAATGCTTGCTTTGCTCATTCAAAGTATCTGTTAAAAGAAAAAAGCAAGTTCACATCGCACCGCTCAACCTGCTGCCCTTGCTGTGTTTCCACCCTGGGGGAGTTCACAAGGAGCTGGTCGTGCAAACTTGCAGTGCAAATTTAAGTTATTCTTGATAAGTACACAACAGTCAAAAAGAATTAAAATATTTTTTGGTATTTAAATTTATTTTACTATCTTGCATAAAAATAATCTTAAAATACCGCCTATAGACAATAGACATACTTTAACCAATCGCCTATAAGAATAAGTTTTTACCAAAGGTAAGTTGCCTTTACTTAATCAGGTTTTAGTATGAAAAGGTATCAAAAAAACGACGAAGAATTGTTAGCGCTTTACATGTCTGGCAACAATGCTTGTATGGACATGCTCATTAGCCGTTACAAAGCCAAGGTATTTAGTGCCATTTATGTGGTAGTGAATGACCGTTACATTGCGGAAGACATCTTCCAAGAGACTTTTTTAAGGGTGATTCACACTTTGCAAAAAGGCAAGTATGAAGAAAATGGTAAGTTTTTGCCGTGGGTCATTAGAATTGCCAGAAACTTGTCTATGGATTATTTCAGACGCACCAAACGCATGCCAATGATTACCTCTAGCGAGGATGATGATGTTTTTGCCAATATGTTATTAGATGCTTCTAACTCAGAGGAATCTGTTATAAAAGATCAAAGTAAATACGGACTTAGGGAGTTGATCAAACAATTGCCTGCAGAACAAAGAGAGGTTTTGATCTTAAGACATTATGGTGATCTTAGCTTTAAAGAAATAGCCGATGTTTGTCAATGCAGTATCAACACTGCTTTAGGTCGTATGCGTTATGCCTTAATCAATCTTAAAAAGATGATTGAAGATAAGGCAGTATACCTCCAAAATTAATTCAAACGATTGCATATACAATTGAGTCCGTTTACTTTCAAACGGACTTTTTTTATTCAACACAATAAATAGAACATGAGCGCGTTATTTGAGTAAACCAAAATCATTGCTTATGGCAAAAACATTTACTCAAAACGATGTACTATTGTACTTATACAACGAATTGCCTACTGATCAGATCAATGCCATTGAAGTTGCATTGACTCAAGAATCGGATCTTTTGCAGTTCTATTATCAGTCATTAGAAACCATGAAATCTTTAGATGGATTAATTGTAGAACCGAATCCAACAATAATTTCTATTCTTAATGAAGAGGCGGCCAATCATAATTCATTAGAAATTCATTAAAAATCAAGTCCAATTGAGACAGTAGATTGG
>JBEIKN010000207.1:0-3536 GCA_040379725.1 Flavobacteriales bacterium | reverse complement strand
ATAGGCATTGGATTGTTTTTTCCTTTTTTGGGCAGTGTCCATTTGTTTGATTGGGACGAAATCAATTTTGCTGAATCCGCTCGCGAAATGATTTACACTGGCAACTATGCTCAAGTGACGATAAATTTTCAAGGCTTTTGGGAAAAGCCTCCCTTGTTTATATGGCTTCAAAGTCTGAGTATGCACTTGTTTGGTGTCAATGAATTTGCGGCCAGATTCCCCAATGCTCTTTTTGGTGTTTTAACACTTTGTTATTTGTATTATTTTTCTGAAAAACAACTGAAGCAATCAGCCATAGGTAAGTGGTGGGTACTGTGTTATACGGCAGCCATTACGCCACAGTTTTATTTCAAAACCGGTTTAATTGATCCCATATTCAACGGATTTATTGTCCTATCAATTTTAGAATTTTACAAATACTTTATTGGCCCTAAAACCAATCATAAACAGTGGATAATGGCAGGTCTGTTCACAGGCATTGCCATATTGTTAAAAGGTCCTGTGGCCATTTTGGTCAGTGGATTGGTATTAATGTCTTTAGTATTTCTTAGAAGCTACAGACAACACATCAAACCCATTCAAATAGTGCTTTATGGACTAACATCAGCATTAGTAGCAAGTATATGGTTTTTACCGGAGACCCTTGCCAATGGACCCTATTTTATAGTCCAATTCATCGACTACCAAATAGGATTGTTTTCTCAGAACATAGCAGGCCATCAACAACCATTTTATTATCATGTTGTTGTGCTATTATTTGGATGCTTTCCTGTATCTGTTATTGCCATTGCTTTTTGGCCTAAAAGCCAGCATGAGCTGCAATCAAGCGATCAAGTGAAAAAAAGAGAACTTAAAACCATGAGTATGCTCATGTTGATTGTATTTTGGGTAGTATTGATTCTTTTTTCAATCGTCAAAACCAAAATCGTCCATTACTCTTCTTTGTGTTGGTTACCCTTAAGTTATCTGGCCGCAGAAGGCATCGTTCGTCATAAAGAACAATTGCCCAAATGGTCAAGCATATTAATCGCAATAATAGGGGGGCTATTAGGCCTTGCTGTATTAGTATTGCCCGTCAGTATGATTTGGTTTAAAGCAGATTTAATCAACCTGGTGAAAGACCCATTTGCAAAAGCCAATCTAAGCGCCAATGTACAATGGCATTATTATGATTTAATACCTGCATCGTTAATATTGATCAGCACATTTTTATGGGTTGTGAAATCAGACAAACGATTCACACGCTTTACACTGGGCAAGTATTTAAGTCTGCAAATTGTGTTTGTGTATTTAACTGGCATACTGTTTACGCCAAAAATAGAAGCCCATACACAAGGCGCATTGATTGACTTTTACAGTGCCAAACAAAATGAGAACTGTTATTGGTTTGTTACGGGCTATAAAAGCTATGCAGCTTATTTTTACGCCAAAATTAAACCATTAAAACCATCCGATGGCTTATATCAAATCAATCAAAACTTTTTGAAGACTAAAAAAGTTAATAATTACCTTGCCCTAAACGAAGCAGACAAGAATAAAATGGACGATGAACAAAAGGATTGGCTATTACATGGCCAAATTGACAAACCCGTTTTTTTTATTGCTAAATCACATGACCAAGAGGGCCTTGATCAAGAAAAGCATTTGATCAAAGTATGGGAGGCCAATGGCTTTACCGCATACAAAAGACCATAAAAAAAAGGGCCAAGTAAACTTGACCCTTTTGAGTTGAAAATACCTTTGTGATTAATTAATAAGCGTTACTTTTTTGATGACACCTGATGCCATAGCAACTGCTGGTGCACCTTGCGTTGAAGTCATATTAGCTGTAAAAGTACCAGATATGGTATTGTTTACTGTATCGAACTCAGTGATGTTCAATGTACCTGAAAAACCATCATAAGCAAACAACTTCATGAACGCCATTGTAAAATCTGTACCATTTGTATAGACTAAAAAATTATCCATACCATCTAAATTGTATGTGCCAATTCTGTCAGCATCCAAAGTTGCTCCTACCCATACCATACTTGAATCTGATGCAGTTGTTTTAAAGGCAAAAATGGTTAGTGTATCAGCGTCTAAAGTTCCCACAATCGAACTTACAGGGGTTCCAAAATAATCGATGTTTTTAGTTCTAGGATCAGACTCCCAAGCTGAACCATTAACAGTCATTGAAATGTAATCTGTTCTTGTTGGAGTGTTGTTAGTAGTAGGCGTTTCTTCTTTCTTTTTACAAGAAGTCATTAAAAAGGTAGCGCTTAAAAATGCTACGCTTGCAATTCGGAATATATTTTTCATCATATGGCAAAAATAATCAATAATTGACTTAAAACAAATACTTAGCCTCAACCCTACCTACATGAACAACAGGCGCATTTGGCAAAAGTCTTCCGTCGTATACTAGATTTAATTGTAGGTTACGCTTTGTTTTAGCGCCAAGACCGATAGACCATGTTTGATTCTTTCCGGACTTTAACCCATTGAGCACATCAAAAGCCAAAGGCGTTGATGCTTGACCATTGAATTGAATGGCATGTGTAGTCCATTTAAAATCAATATTTCCTATGTTGACTTTATAATAACGACATTCAACACCAATGGCCTTGATTAGGGCCAATTCTCCGCCATACATTTGAGCATTTTCTGAATGCGTAAATTGAGCTATAGCACCCAATCGCCAATGTTGTTGATGCTGATACACCAACTCTTGCCTAAGAACAAATGACTGCATTTGGTATTGTCTATTGTTGAACAAATCGCTTTTTAAACCTTTACTGAATTGTTGAACTTCTGTAATGACATTAAAACTTTTTATTAGATTAAATCTGGTCTGAAGGCTGTGTTTATCCATAAATTTTTGATCAAAGCCCCAGGTCATGAGTTGTTTGTTTTGGGTATTAGCATAATGATACTCTAAACCAAACTTTGAATGGTAACGATTGAAAAATAAAGATTGCTTTAATGCGGCATTGGTGAGTAAGACATCAGATTGTGCTGATGCTAAATCAAAAGGATTCAATTGTCCGCCAAAAGCTTGATTTTGAACTTTGTTTTCATGTTTAAAACTGCTGACAGATTGAATCCTGGATAAAAACTGCTTCAAACCCTTCAGCCTTTGCCACTCTATTGGAGCAGTCCATTTTAAGCTCTGGTTAAAATCAACTGCTTGGCAATTCACCAATTCATTACTTGGCAATAACACCTTTACATAATTGGCCTGATCTTTAAACACAGCCAATTCAAATTCGTTCAATTCTTCTAAACCATTTTGATTGTAATCCACCCAAATATGGGTTCCATAACCCGTCTGAACAGTAGTGAATGAGTATATGCGTTTTTGTTCTCTACCGGCGCTTACTTGATAATAAGTATTGAGCACAAAAGTATGTTTCACAGCATGCTGACTGGATTCTAAACGCATCAGTAAAATGGGCAAATCAGCTTGATTAGGTAGATGGACCAGACGGTAATGGGTTTGAAACTTCAACAACTGACCTTTACTGCCATTGTGTAGCAAGTTGTATGATAATTGT
>JBEIKN010000206.1:0-3562 GCA_040379725.1 Flavobacteriales bacterium | reverse complement strand
GTGATGCATGAGGTCTTCCATAGTTTTGAAATGCTCAATGACCGCTTTTCCGGTTATGGCTTCAATCCTTCTTACGCCTGCCGCAACAGAGCTCTCAGAGATGATTTTAAAGTGTCTGATTTTGCCTGTGTTGTCAATATGAGTGCCACCACAGAGTTCTACAGAATAATTTTGATCAAAAGTGATCACCCTAACAACATCCCCATATTTTTCGCCAAAAAGAGCCGTAGCACCTAATTCTTCAACGGCCTTTTGAATGGGCACTAAGCGTTGTTCGTTTAATGGAATATGCGCCTGTATTTTATCGTTTACAATTTGTTCAATGCTTTGCAATTCTTCATCACTCAATTTTGCAAAATGACTGAAGTCAAAACGCAATTCTTCTGCGTTTACCAAACTGCCTTTTTGTGCAACATGCGAACCAAGCACTTGCTTGAGTGCGGCATGTAACAAGTGTGTAGCGCTGTGGTTGCAAGCTGTATCAATACGTTGGTTCAAATCGACTTTAGCCAAATACGTTTGTTGAGTATTCTTAGGGAGTTTATCCACCACATGTACAATCAAATCATTCTCTTTTTGGGTATCAATGACCTTAATCACTTCATTGTCAACTAGGCCAATTAATTGGCCAGTGTCTCCAACTTGACCTCCACTCTCACCATAAAATGGCGTGATATTGAATACCATCTGATACTGTGCCTTGTCTTTGACTTTTACTTCGCGCATGCGAGCAATTTTCAATTCAGTTTCAGTAAAGTCATAGCCAATGAACTCTTCGTTGTCTTCTTCTAATACATAGTTCCAATCACCAGTCTCTTTTTGAGCATCTTTTCGACTGCGATCTTTTTGTTCTTTTAGCAAAGTTTCAAACGCATCTATGTCAACATTGGCTTGATGTTCTGAAGCAATTAATAAAGTCAAATCAATAGGGAATCCAAAAGTGTCATAAAGTTCAAACGCTGTTTTGCCGTCAACCATTGTTGGATTTGCTTGTAAGTAGGTCTGAATTTTATCTAACCCATTGGCAAGTGTTTTCATAAAGGTATTGCCTTCTTCTTGAATGACCTTTGCAATAAAGTCTTTTTGTTGTTCAAGTTCAGGGAATACAGCGCCCATCTCTTGGCACAAAGTAGGGATCAATTTGTACATGAATGGTTCGCGCATGTTCAAATAGCTATAGCCGTATCTAAGGGCTCTTCTTAAAATTCTTCTGATCACATAGCCAGCGCCATTGTTTGATGGTAATTGTCCATCTGCAATACAAAACGCCACAGCTCTGATATGGTCGGCGATCACTCTAAACGCGATGTCTTGTTTTTGGTCTGTACCTTTGTATTGTTGTCCAGATATACTTTCTAATGCTTTAATGATTGGTTGAAATACATCCGTGTCGTAATTGGATTGTTTCTTTTGAAGTACCCTAACCAATCGTTCGAAACCCATGCCAGTGTCAACATGTTGGGCAGGTAACTTTTCGAGGCTTCCATTGGCTTTGCGATTGAATTCCATGAATACATTGTTCCAGATTTCAATCACTTCAGGATGGTCTTTGTTGACCAATTGATCTCCGCCAATTTGTTGTCGATCTGCATCTGAACGCATGTCTACGTGTATTTCTGAACATGGCCCACAAGGCCCTGTATCACCCATTTCCCAAAAATTGTCTTTTTTATTGCCTTTGAGTATGCGAGCAGGATCACAAAGTTTTGCCCAAATATCATAGGCCTCTTGGTCAAACGCTAATCCCTCTTTTGTGTCACCCTCAAACACAGTAACATACAATCGGTCTTTTTCAATGCCGTATACTTCTGTTAATAATTCCCAGCTCCAGGCAATTGCCTCTTGTTTGAAATAGTCACCAAAACTCCAGTTACCTAACATTTCAAACATGGTATGATGGTAATGGTCTACACCAACTTCTTCAAGGTCGTTGTGTTTGCCACTAACTCTTAAGCATTTTTGGGTATCGGCTACACGCTTATTAGGGGCTTTTTTATTGCCTAAAAAATAGTCTTTGAATTGGTTCATACCTGCATTGGTGAACATTAGGGTAGGATCATTCTTGACAACAATGGGTGCTGAGGCAACTATTTGGTGTGCTTTATTTTGGAAGAAATCTAAAAATCTCTGGCGTATTTCTCTTGAAGAGTACATATTTCAATATAAAATCTATTATTTTTGAGCGATTGAATCAATTACTGAGGCAAAAATACAAAAAGCCGAAGAGTTAAACACATGGCAAAGACCAAATATTTCTTTAATCCTAAAACCTTGAGTTATGAGAAATACAAACTCAGTAAGGGACTGCTTTTGCTGAGAGGTATTGGTGTGTTTTCTTTTTCTTTGATTTTGGGATTTGTGTTTTTCTTGTTGTTCTCGAAATTTGTAGATACCCCTTATGAAAAACAAGCTCAATCAGCAAGTAATAATATTGCTGCAGATTTAGAGGACATGAATGAACGCATAGTGTCGATGGATGCTGAACTTGAAAAAATCAGACAAAAAGATATCACGGTCTACAGGTCAATTTACGAAAGTGCTCCTGTCAATGATAAAGTTTGGCAAAATAAATACGAGCATTCTAAGCGTTTTAGTGACCTGAGGAAATTGTCCAATAAAGAATTATTAGCCTACTTGAATCTGAGGTTGTCACAATTGCAAACAGCCTTTAAAGCGCAAAGTAAAAGCTTTGATCAATTGTTGGCCATGGCTCAAAATAAAAAAGAATATTTAGCTAGAATCCCCGCTATACAACCTGTTGCTAATAAGCAATTGGAGCGCATCGGTTCAGGTTTTGGTTACAGAACAGATCCATTTTATCAAACTCAAAAATTCCATTCTGGTATAGATTTTACTGCCCCTAGGGGTGTTGAAGTGTATGCCACAGCCAATGGTGTGGTTGAGCTGGTGAAATCTGAAATTTGGGGATATGGACAGCATATCGTGATCAATCATGGCAATGGATTTTCAACGCTCTATGGCCACTTAAGTAAGTTTTTAGTCAGAAGAGGACAAAAAATCATAAGAGGACAGCTTATTGGATTAATCGGCAGTACCGGCAAATCAACTGGGCCACACTTGCATTATGAGGTTCATAAAAATGGCGAAAAATTAAATCCTGCCTATTTCTTTTATAACGATTTGACTAACGAAGAATATCAATTGATGCTCGAAAGGGCTTCTGCACCAAACCAATCATTTGACTAATGCCAAAATTAAAATCTGATACTGAATTCAAAAAGCTCTTTTATAAAATGGGGGAGGCTTCTCAATTGGTCGGTGTACCTGCTTCTATGCTGCGCTTTTGGGAAAAAGAATTCGATTGTTTAAAAGATCTACAAAAAAATAGAAAAGGCGATCGTTTGTATACTGAGCAAAACATTACAGATTTAAAAACCATTCATTACCTTGTAAAAGAGAAAGGCTATACGCTAACTGGTGCCAACGAGTATATGCAAACTGTGAATAAAGTTAAAGACAAACAACAAGAAATGCTCAAAAGCCTCGAAAAACTCAAGCATTTTTTAGAGGACATTAAAGAAAATTTGTAAACAATTAAGAT
>JBEIKN010000205.1:0-3630 GCA_040379725.1 Flavobacteriales bacterium | reverse complement strand
TTGTGCCATAGGGTATGTTAATCGCGTAATAACCATAATTGTTGCTGACAGAGCCCGAACCTGTTTGAGGACAGAAAACATAGGCACCAATGATCATTTCGCCAGAGTTAGCATTGCTAATATATCCCGAAACAATAAAGCTCTGTCCCGAAATATGAACACAATAAGTAAGGCTTAAAAATGCAAGAAGTAATCGTATCGTTTTCAAAATTGTAAATGTATTCAAAAGTACCCATTTTAAAGCCAATTTCAATGATTTTTTTGCATTTCTATAACTTGTGGAAAAGCCCACTATACTTGCTTGTATATTTGAATATATTTTGCCCATTATACGTCGTTTTGTAATAGCGTTTTTTTGTTTCTTCAGCCTGGCTTTGCAAGGGGCTGCAGCGAATGATTCTACGGTTGTTTCAAAGTCAGTTGATACCGTTAATGTGTTAAAAGGGCTTAATCTCAAAAAGGTGCCAAGTGTTGACACTTTGTACAAGGTAGCCAAGAAGTATATGGGCCGTTGGCATTATTTGTTCTTGGCAATTAAGATTGAAGAGAGCGGCAATAATGGTCATTACAGTTGGTTGTCGACAACCCATTTTAATCTTTGTGGTATGCGCTATCCTAAAACAAGACGAACATACGCCATTGGTTCAACCAATACCAACTACGCCATTTACAGGAATTGGTTTGAGTGTATTTTAGACTTCAAGATTTACATGGACAATATTGAGAATAAGTTCATTGAAAAAAACAAAAGATCTCCCAAAGATGATACAGAGATGATTCATTACATGTTCAATACATTCAATCATTTTGCTAAATGGAAAAAAGACATGCTGATCTTGATTAAGTACGTTAAAAAGAAATACCATTAATTGTGTTTGTCTCAGGATTTACCATAGCACGGAATGTTGTAAAAGCTGATTATCCACTTAAAGAGGCTGTATATTCTATATTGCCTTTATGTGATGAATTCATTATTGCTGTCGGAAAAAGTGATGATGCAACATTAGCTTTTGTAAAAAGTTTTGATTCGCCTAAGATTAAAATCATTGAAACAGTATGGGACGATTCGCTTAGGGAAGGAGGTAAAGTGCTAGCTGTTGAAACCAACAAAGCACTTGCAGCAGTAAGTCACAATGCCGATTGGTGTTTTTATATTCAGGCGGACGAATGTCTTCATGAGCAATACATTCCTGCCATTCAGCAAGCAATGTTTCAGTATTTACATGTTGATCAAGTTGAGGGATTGTTGTTGAATTATAAGCATTTTTACGGTTCATATGATTATTTAGCAGATTCAAGGCATTGGTACCGAAAAGAAATCAGAATCATCAAACGTTCGGTTGGAGCAAGTTCATTTAAGGATGCTCAAGGTTTTAGAATTCAAAACAGGAAATTAAGGGTCAAACAAGTTGATGCCAATATGTTTCATTATGGTTGGGTAAAACATCCTAAACTGCAGCTCGAAAAACTCAAACAAGCCAGAAAGTTATGGCATTCAGATGCCTTTATTGAAGCCGAATATGCAGAGGCCTCTGAATTTGATTTTTCTAATATCGATTCATTGACATTCTATAAGGGATCTCATCCGGCAGTGATGCACGATAGAATAGCCCAAAAAAACTGGCATTTTGAGCACGATATCAGTTTAAAAAGATTTGGATTAAAAAAACGCCTTTTGCATTGGGTAGAACAATTAACGGGTTGGCGAATAGGCGAACACAAAAATTACAAACTTATTTAAGGTGTATATCTAAGGCATCTCTGAGCGCAATGCCAATAAAATTAAAGCCCATAACGAGTAGCATAATGGCCAAACCTGGCACAAAAGCTAAATAGGCTTTATCAAACATAATGTAAGGGTAATTTTCTTTTACCATCATGCCCCAGCTTGGCGCTGGCGGTGCAATGCCAAAGCCTAAGAAACTTAAACCCGACTCTAATAAAATGGCGGATCCGAATACTGAAACAGCTAAAACTATCAGCGTATTACTTAGGTTTGGTAATATGTGTTTGACCATAATTCTAAACCCTGAGAACCCCATTAATTTAGCCGCTTGTATGTACTCTTTTTCTCTGATGCTAAAAACCTGCCCTCTAACGACACGCGCCACTTCAATCCAAGAGCTAATGCCAATCGCTATAAATATTTGCCAGAACCCTTTTCCCATGGTAAAACTGATTGCAGCAACCAGCAAAAACGT
Source organism: Flavobacteriales bacterium (assembly GCA_040379725.1). Taxonomy (GTDB): domain Bacteria; phylum Bacteroidota; class Bacteroidia; order NS11-12g; family UBA955; genus JABMMZ01. Next base: position 1,429 of record JBEIKN010000205.1, on the reverse strand, counting down.
TGGGAGACTCCATATGACATTCATGAGCCAGCTGATGCTTAAATCTGTTTTGCCTTTGTAATAACCCGCCAAAAGCCCCAAGCCTGTTCCCAAAAATAAAACAGCTATTACAACTGCCACCAAACCAACTGCGATAGAAATTCGACTGCCAATAATAATGCGCGATAATACATCGCGACCAAACCCATCGGTCCCTAGCCAAAAAGTCATGTCTTTGATAGAATAGTTACTAACCGATTTTAGGGCATAGGTTTCTGTATTGTGAATGCTGCTGTCCTGATCAAATAGTTGTAAAGTGATGGAATCCTTTTTAATGCAATGATCTGAAATGGCAATGAATTTTTGTGGGGCTGTATGGCCTAAAGCCCATTGTTTAAAAACGTTATTGTGTTCATGGCCAGGTACAATAAAGACTTTCATATGACTACCTGGTGGCAATAAAGCGATTGGTAAATGGATTAAATTGGTTTGGCTAGTTTTGTCAAGAGTTATGAGGTTACCCGAGAGACTTAATAAGCAAAAAAAACCTACAATAACAACGCCGATTAATCCAAGCGGATGCTTAAGCGTTTTGTTTAAAGTTGATTGAGGTTTCACCATTCAAAATTAGGGGACAAATAGCAAGCTTCAAAATTGATGTTTAAACCAAGTAATTTGGCGTTTGGCATAATTTCTAGAATGTTGTTTGATTTTGTCAATGACCGTTTCTAAGTTGTACGCGCCTTCAAAATAAGGCCACCATTCTTTATAGCCCACAGTTTGTAAGGCATTTAATGATTGGTATGCAAGCAGCGATTTAACTTCTAGCTCAAGCCCTTGCTCAATCATAAGGTCAACACGCTTGTCTATTCTTTGATACAATTCCGGTCTTTCCATATCTAATACCAGTTTATTGACGGCGAAATCATACTCAAAATTTGGCAATGGATTGGCTTCCATATTAGGCGCTAAAATGATCTCGATGGCACGAATGATTCTTTGCGGATTTTGAAGGTCAATTTGGTGAAAGACACTTGCTGATAAATCCTTTAATTCAGTTTGCAATGCTTCAATACCATAGTTATTTAATGCTGATTGTAAACGCTGTCTTAGTTCTGGATTTTGAGGAGGCAAGGGATCCAGGCCTTTTATCAATGCTTTTATGTATAAACCAGTGCCGCCGCATATAACGATATTGTCCAAATCCTTAAATAAAGTATTGATTAATATGCGCGCTTCAGTGGCATACTGGCCAGCATTGTATGTGTCGTGTATGCTGCAATGGTCAATAAAATAATGTTGCACTTTATTGAGTTCATCATGACTGGGTTTGGCTACGCCAATAGTCAATTCTTTGAAGAGTTGTCTTGAATCAGCGGAAATGATCGGACAAGCTAAAGCTAATGCTTTTTCAATGGCATAAGCGGTTTTTCCAATGGCAGTAGGGCCT
>JBEIKN010000204.1:0-3648 GCA_040379725.1 Flavobacteriales bacterium | reverse complement strand
TATTTCTGTCAAATTTCTGACTCAACAACCAGTTATGGCTCATATTCAGGGGCTGTTCCAAACGAAAAAATCACTTGGGGGAAACTAGACATACACACACCAAAATTCATTGTTGAAAGCGATGCTACCATCGTAGCGCCGTTAATGTTTGCTTGGATTTTAGGTTGGTAAATTATTGAGACTTAAATAAAAAAAGCGCCCTTTTAGGCGCTTTTTTTATGCGTTGATTGAACTGATCAGATCAAATTTGGTGATGATGTGAATATTGCCTCCTAAGTCAGTCATTAAGACAGCCTGATTTTGCTTGGTGATTTTCTGAGCTATGGATTCAATACTATCATTGTGTTTAACCATAGGGAAAGGCGCTTGCATTAAAGCATTCACCTCAGATGACATCATTTGAGGTTGTTCAAACAACTGCTCGAATAAATAGGTATCACTTAAGGAACCTACAAATTGTCCATTGTCATTGCAAACAGGCAATTGAGATACATCGTATTTTTTCATGATGGCATAGGCCTCTTGAATATTAGCGCTTGCTTGTATGGTTAATAATCTTAGGTTCTTGTGCTTTTCAATTAAATCTTGAGCGGTCAATACTGGCTTCTGTTCTAAAAAGCCTCTATCGCGCATCCAATCATCGTTAAACATCTTGCCTAAATATCGGGTGCCATGATCATGAAAAATCACGACCACCACATCTGTCGGTTTAAAGAAATGCTTCATTTGCAACAAACCTGCAATGGCAGAACCTGCACTATTACCGGCAAATATGCCTTCTGTTCTTGGCAAAAGTCTGGTATAAATGGCAGCATCTTTATCGGTCACCTTCTCAAAATGATCAATGACTGAAAAGTCTACATTTTCTGGCAAGAAATCCTCTCCTATCCCTTCGGTAATGTATGGATAGATTTCGTTTTTGTCAAAAATGCCTGTCTCTTTATACTTCTTAAATACTGAACCGTAGGTGTCAATCCCTAAGACTTTGATGTTAGGATTCTGTTCTTTCAAATAACGCCCTGTTCCGCTTATGGTTCCACCAGTACCAACACCGACCACTAAATGCGTAATGTGTCCTTCAGTCTGTTTCCAAATCTCAGGGCCTGTACTTTCATAGTGGGCGGCTGAATTGCTTAGATTATCATATTGATTAGGCTTCCAACTGTTTGGAATTTCATTCACTAATCTTGATGACACTGAATAATAAGACCTTGGATCTTCTGGTTCAACATCGGTCGGACAAACAATGACTTCTGCGCCAAAAGCTTTGAGGGCATCTACCTTTTCTTTACTTTGTTTATCAGTGGTTGTAAAAATGCATTTGTAACCTTTAATGACAGCTGCAATGGCTAAACCCATACCTGTATTACCACTGGTACCTTCAATGATAGTTCCACCAGGTTTTAAAGCGCCAGACTTTTCAGCATCTTCAATCATTCTGAGGGCCATTCTGTCTTTGATACTATTACCCGGATTTGTGGTTTCTATCTTAGCTAAAACCGTGCAAGGCAAATCAGAGACGATGCTGTTTAATTTCACCAAAGGCGTATTGCCAATGGTTTCTAGAACATTTTTATGATAGGCCATTATGCGTTTTTATTGTTTAAGATTTGCTTGCTACCGTCCAATTGATACATTTTTTGAGCGATATCACTTTGCTCATCAGCCCACTGATTATATGAACGAATGGTTTCTGAAATTTCACTCAAATAACGATTTCTTGAAGGTGGGATGATGAATACTTTTTCGCTCATTTCATCGCTGGCCTTGAAATTGGTATTGAAATTAGAACCTGTTTTAGCATCTAACACATTCAACAACGAACGGTAAAGTGTATTCATTCCTGGGTCATTGAACTGAGCCGCAATGGTTCCGAATACCGGCATGGTTTCAGCATCTTGGTCAAACAATTTATGATTGCGCTGAAATTGTTTTTTAACATCCCTTAGGGCATCTGCGGCACCTTTTTTATCAAATTTATTAACAGCAATTATATCTGCAAAGTCAAGCATATCAATTTTTTCAAGTTGAGTAGCCGCCCCGTATTCAGGTGTCATTACATATAAGGCCACATTGCTGTGTTCGGTAATTTCTGTATCGCTCTGACCAATACCACTGGTCTCTAAAATGATCAAATCAAAACCAGCTGCTTTTAGAATCAGGAGCGCGTCATCAACATGCTTACTCAAAGCCAAATTACTCTGCCTTGTAGCCAGAGAGCGCATATACACTCTAGTATTGTTAATGGCATTCATACGGATTCTATCCCCTAATAATGCGCCACCTGTTTTGCGTTTACTTGGATCAACTGATACTATAGCTATTGACAAATCTTTTAAATCAAACAAAAAGCGTCTAACAAACTCATCCACCAAACTACTTTTACCTGCACCACCTGTACCTGTTATCCCTAATACTGGTGCTAGTGTTTGACCTTCAATGGCAGCAACTAATTGTGGTCTAATGTTTTCAAATGTTTCAGGAAAATTCTCTGCATTTGAAATCAGTTGCGCAATGTGCATATTGTTTTTTTGCTTCAAAGCAGAAAGATCCAATTGAACATGCTCCCCAGTAGGGAAATCAGATTTAATAACTAAGTCATTGATCATACCTTGTAAACCCATCGCTCGCCCATCGTCAGGATGGTAAATTTTAGCTATTCCATAGGCTTCTAAGTCTTGAATTTCTTCGGGCAATATGGTTCCACCACCACCTCCAAATATTTTTATATGACCAGCGCCTTTCTCTTTAAGCAAATCATACATGTACTTAAAATATTCATTGTGACCGCCTTGATAGCTGGTCATGGCAATGGCGTTAGCATCTTCTTGTATGGCAGTATCTACAACTTCCATAGCTGATCGATCGTGTCCTAGATGGATCACTTCGCAGCCTGTTGACTGAATGATTCTGCGCATCACATTGATGGCTGCATCATGGCCATCAAACAATGAAGCAGCTGTAACTATCCTAACTTTGTTTTTGGGTTGGTATACAGAGTCTTGCATAATGTATATGCAAAACTAGTGAAAATCCTTGAATCTGCCATAGGGTTTCGCTGAGTTCTAGCGCTTAAAAGTTAGCATTGTAACTCAATGCCGGCAGTATAGGCAATTGATTGACTCGGGTATAATTTACACGGTCAAAGTAAAAAATATTGGGTCTGTTGTAAACATTTGTAACAGACAAAACTATCCAACTTTTGTAGGTTTTATGAGGCTTGAATTGAAATTTTACTGAAGCATCTAAGCGATGATAAGTAGGCAATCGTCCTTGATTAAAACCGCCGTAAACTATACCCAATTGACCATTGCTTGTTACATAATTTGAACTTGGACCAGATTGAAAATCAAACTTTTCATAAAACCCTTGGGTTTGAGTAAATGGAAAACCACTGCCAAAATTCCAACGGGCATTGGCAGACCATCTGTTGCGTTTATCAAGCGCATAGTCCATGACCAAATTGATATTGTGTCGACGATCCCAATGAGGGCTGTAGGTGTTAATGCCATCAAAGCGGGTTACGTATGTTAAAGAATAAACCGCCCAGATATACAAACGCTTATTGTTATCAAATTTGTATTTGATATCGCCACCGTAGGCTTTGCCACTTTCAATAACAAAGTCCTTTTTAAGCCTTTCAGGCTG
>JBEIKN010000203.1:0-3660 GCA_040379725.1 Flavobacteriales bacterium | reverse complement strand
AGCAGTTGAATCTGAAGTACCTTCTTCTGTTTTAGCAGAGTTGTTGCAAGCTGTGAAAGCAAATGCAGCGATAGCGATGATTAATAATTTTTTCATTTTTATTTTATATTTAAAATTGGGTGCAAAGTTATAGTTATCTCGGATAATAAAAAAGACTTCTTTTAAAAAATATTCACATTTTGTAGATTATTTCTAACTGAGCTGTTTGGCATAACGCTCGCGATCGGTCTGTTTTAAATATATCTTTCTGATTCTCAAAGACTTAGGAGTCAACTCTACATACTCATCTTTTTGAATGTATTCTAAAGCTTCCTCTAAAGAAAATACCTTTTTAGGGGCCATTTTAGCAGAATCGTCTTTGCCAGCCGCCCTGAAATTGGTCAATTGTTTGGCTCTTACTAGATTCAACACCATGTCGTCTTGACGGGTATTCTCTCCTACTACTTGTCCTTCATAGATATCTTCTCCTGGATCAATAAAGAATGTGCCACGGTCTTGCATTTTATCAATGGCATAAGCAGTACTTGTACCTGTATCCATACTCACCAAAGACCCATTGATTCTGCCTGCAATCTCCCCTTTCCAAGGCTCATAATCTACAAAGCGGTGAGACATGATTGCTTCACCTTGAGTTGCCGTCAACATATTGCTTCTTAAACCCATCAAACCTCTGGAAGGTATTTTGAATTCCAAATGTTGCATATCACCCTTTGGTTGCATGATCAACAATTCACCTTTCTTTTGAGTCGCCAATTCAATGACTTTACCCGAAAAAGCTTCTGGCACATCAACCACCAACATTTCAATTGGTTCACATTTTTCGCCGTTAATTTCTTTTATGAGCACTCTAGGCATACCAACTTGTAACTCATAACCTTCGCGACGCATGGTCTCAATTAATATAGACAAGTGCAATACACCTCTACCATATACCAATATGCTATCAGGGCTATCGGTATCTTCGATTTTAAGCGCTAAGTTTTTCTCGGTTTCTTTTTCCAAACGTTCTCTCAAGTGTCTTGAAGTAACAAACTTACCTTCTTTACCAAAGAACGGTGAGTTATTGATGGTAAATACCATACTCATGGTAGGTTCATCAATTTTGATTTTCTCCATGCCTTCTGGGTTTTCATAATCAGCAACAACATCGCCAATTTGAAAGTTTTCTATACCCACCATGGCACAGATGTCGCCATTGTTTAATTCTGTAACACGTTTTTTACCAAGACCTTCAAATGTGTATAGTTCTTTAATACGCATTTTAGCCATACTACCATCGTTTCTAACCAAAGTTACTGGCATATTTTCTTTAGCAATACCACGACTGATTTTACCTACGGCTATTCGGCCTAAATAATTGCTATAATCCAATGAGGTGATTTGCATTTGCAATGTACCTGGATTGTCAATTGGAGCTGGAACATTTTCTAAAATACAATCCAACAAAGGCGAAATGTTATCTGTTTTTTGTTTATAGTCAGTACTCATCCAACCTTGTTTGCTACTACCATAGATGGTTGGGAAGTTCAATTGGTGCTCATTGGCCTCCAAGTTGAAGAATAAGTCAAATACAGCTTCGTGTACTTCGTCTGGACGGCAATTGTCTTTGTCCACCTTATTGATCAACAGTATTGGTTTTAAACCTAATTGTAGAGCCTTCTGAAGCACAAAACGGGTTTGAGGCATAGGGCCTTCAAAAGCATCCACTAAAAGCACCACACCGTCAGCCATTTTAAGTACGCGTTCAACTTCTCCTCCAAAGTCTGCGTGACCAGGGGTATCAATGATATTGATCTTTGTGCCTTTGTATTGAACTGAAACGTTTTTAGAGAAGATGGTAATACCACGTTCACGCTCTAAGTCATTGTTATCAAGAATCAACTCGCCAGATTCTTCGTTGTCGCGGAATAGGTTACAGTGGTGAAGGATTTTATCAACCAATGTGGTTTTACCGTGGTCAACGTGAGCAATGATGGCTATGTTTCTGATGTTTTGCATATTAAGCATTTAAAATAAAAAGTTTGCAAAGCTAGCTAAAAGCCCTTGAATTACCAAGCAAACCCAACAAAGTCGACAAACAAAAAATACTTCGACACATGTTAGAATGAGCCGTAAAACAAAAAACCCCGACACTTTGGTCGGGGCTTTTTAAATTAAGTTAATCTTAATACTGCCACAAATCGTGTTCGAAGATGAACAAATCGTTTTTGATTTCATCGCTTTTTAATAAAGCGCCAGTTGCATCATTTTCATATTCTTGGAACATGGCAATGTAGTTGTCGAAGGTGTTAGATTCATAGACAATGTATGAATCAAACATACGCATTTGGAAGAAATCGTCAAAACTCATACGGGCCGCATCGTTGTATCGGTTAAACATTTCAGTATTAGACAATAACTGTCTGATCTCATCCATTTTAATCCAACACAATGGCTGCTCTTTGCCTGTTTGACCACCATATGATGGTGCAAAGATTGGCGCTAAAGCAATGATTCTTGGTTTGAATACAGAATGCTTATAGTCAAAAATCCAATCTTCCATCAAGTAGTATTTTTTGATTTTTTCGTATTTGTAAGGCTCATAATACACTGAGTCTCTACCAATCATAGGATCATCAGGGTCCGTAGAGATAAAGGTGATCACCTCTTCGCCACCACGTCTGGTGAACTCTTCTGTGTTGTAAAACGACATTAATGAATCATTTTTGTAAGGAACGATTTCACCTTTGCTCATAGATTGATAAAGCAATCTGTTTAAAGGTTCACGCGGCCACTCTAATTGTTTATTTATCTTTTGACGAACATCAATACATCTTACGATTCTGCGAGAGAACTTAACATCAGCTTCTCGAAGCGGTGGGTAACCAATAATTGGTCTTTCCTTAACGGCCACTTTTTGATAGCTAGTATGCTCACCACTGGTGATGAATTCTGAGTAGTTCACTTGAGCATTAGTACTCAAGGCAAACACGGCTATAATTAGGCTTAAAACGATTCTCATATGTGTTTATTTAAATGTGTATGTAATTGGATTTAATGGTTTATCGACTACACCTGGGCCATTGGCTCTGATACCTTGGATAACCAACATATCGCCTGTTTTAGCTCTGGCAGCAAAACCTTTGATTGCAGCGGTACCATTACCTGACACTGGAGCAACCTCCATGTATCCACGTTTTGGCATAAAGATCACTTCGTATTTGGTTACAGTGAATTTAACACCGTCAAACACGAAACCATCTAGATAAGCATACAATGTGTTTTGCGAACCGATTTCACCTTTGTTGTAGTTACCAGATACCAAGGTACCCAATTGGGCAACTGGTTTAGGCACTTGCTTGATTCTGAATTTTTGCTCACCCATTTTCTTGGTGGTTCCATCAGGCATTTTTGCACTAACAGAGATGAAAGACTCTTTGCTACCTGCTGAAACAGTTGCAGAGTATTTGCCTTCACCTGTTTTCTTTAATGATATACCAGGACCAGCTGTAACGTTAGTATTACCAGGCGTTACACCAGGTACAGAGATGGACATAGGGTTATCTAAACCGATGTAAAGCACATTCATCGCATCAGCTGCAATTGTTGCAGAAGGTTGGAATGAAGTCCATTCGATTGGCTCAGCATTTACCCAGAAATCTTGTTCACCTGTTTGTGGGT
>JBEIKN010000202.1:0-3665 GCA_040379725.1 Flavobacteriales bacterium | reverse complement strand
AGCCTCTAACTGTTGAATCAGTTGTTGTAAACTAGGAAGAACGACTTTGTGCAGGGCATCTTTTATGCTTAATGGAATGGCCGTGTTATTGATGTCTTGACTGGTTAAGCCAAAATGCACCCATTCGCGGTCGGCACTTAAGCCCATTTGATCCAATTGCTCTTTTAGAAAATATTCGACGGCTTTAACATCATGGTTGGTGGTTCTCTCAGTGGTTTTGATCCATTCTGCAGACGCTTCTGAAAAGTTCAAGTACAAATTGCGCAAAGCTTTAATTTGTGTTTCAGAGTATGCTTTTTCAAAACCCTTAATGCCTTGTTGATTCAAAAAGATCAAATATTCAACCTCAATTTGAACGCGGTATTGAATCAATCCGTATTCAGAAAAAAAGGCAGCGAGCGATTTTGTTTTGCTTCTGTAGCGGCCGTCTACAGGGCTAATGGCGGTTAATTCGTTAAGATGCATTGATGCAAATATACAGCAAGAAAATGGAATTATGTTTTAAGCGCATCTGCAAACCTTGTCCCTTAAAAATGTTGTTTGTCGAAAAGCCTTGATTGCCCGAATGACTAGGGTTTATTTTGCATGTTCAAATTATTGTAGTCACACATGAAATCGTTTTTAAAATATACTTTAGCCACTGTTTTTGGGGTATTTATTGCCTTTTTAATGTTGGGGGTTCTTTTGTTTTTTACAGTCGTTGGGTTGGTGAGTTCTAAAGCCAATCAAACCACTACCGTTAAAGACAATTCTGTATTAGAACTCCAATTGGATTATACCATTCCGGAACGCAGTCAAGCTGATTTTCTGAGTTTGTTTTCGAAAGATGGCGAGATCAGATATATGGGTTTGGATAAACTGTTGGCTGTTATTGAACAGGCTAAGAATGATCCGAAAATCAAAGGTGTATTAATGCATACTAACCTTAATGGTACTGGGTATGCAAGTATTCAAGAAATCAGAAATGCCTTGCTTGAGCTTAAATCAAAAGGCAAATTCATTTACACTACTGCGCCCTACTACGATGAAAAAAATTACTATTTGGCTTCAGTGGCAGATTCCATTTTCATTGAGCCAACAGGGAACATTTTATTGAATGGCTTGTCAGCAAACATCATGTTCTATACTGGTGCACTTGAAAAGCTTGGGGTTGAAATGCAATACGTCAAGGTGGGTGCCTATAAAGGGGCTATTGAAGCCTTTACACGTAAGGAACTCAGCCCAGAAAATAAGCTGCAGATAACAGCTTACTTAAATGATATCTACCACCTGATATTAAATGATGTGTCTAAAAGCCGTCATATTGATACTGCAGTGTTACACAAAGCCATGTCTCAATTCGAAGTTCAAAGCCCGAGACAAGCCATTGCATTGGGCCTTATTGATCGTTTGGCATACACTGATCAAATCCATAACAGCATTAAGCGTCGTTTAAAACTCAAGCCTACAGATGAATTGGCTGTGTTAAAAGCTGGTGTGTATGCTCAAAATATTGAAGATCAAGACGAGGAAAAAGATAAAATTGCTGTGGTCTATGCTGTTGGTGAAATCGTTGATGGCGAAGGTGATCAAGACAACATTGGTTCAATTAGCATGTCCAAAGCCATTGCAAAAGCCCGTGAAGATCAAAACGTTAAAGCCATTGTTTTACGAGTCAATTCTCCAGGTGGAAGCTCATTAGCAAGCGATATCATTGCCCGCGAAATTGCCTTGTGCAAAGGCGTTAAACCAGTGGTGGTGTCAATGAATGATGTAGCGGCCAGTGGAGGTTATTACATCAGTGCCTTGGCAGATTCAATCATTGCGATGCCTGCGACCATTACAGGTTCTATTGGCGTGTTTGGATTATTCCCTAATATGCATGAGCTTTTGGTCAATAAAATGGGTTTGACTTTTGAGACGGTTAAAACAGGGTTGTATTCGGATTTTGGTCGAGTGGATCAACCGCTTAGTGAGACAGATAGAGCATATTTACAATCTATGGTAAATCGAATTTATGATGATTTTACTGGTATTGTTGAAAAGGGTAGAGGACTTGATTCGGCTCATGTTGAATCCATCGCTCAAGGCCACGTTTGGACAGCCGGTCAAGCGCTTAATAATGGATTGGTTGATAGCTATGGCGGGATTCAAAAAGCCATTGAAATAGCTGCCTATTTAGGCAAACTCAAACAGTACAGTTTGTCGACTTATCCAAAAATTGAAAATCCCCTTGAATTGATTTTTAATCAAGGCACTGAAGCATTAGCCGAACAAAGACTTAAATCAGAGTTGGGTGTGTTTTACAATTATTACAAAGGTTTGCAACAAGGCATAAAAGCACAAGGTTTTCAGATGCGTTTGCCTTTTGATTTGCAAATTGACTAATTTACACTGGTTACTTTAAATACGGTTCTTCTGTTTTGGGCACGTCCCTGTTCTGTTTTGTTGTCCGCAATTGGTTTGCTGTCACCGTAGCCAATAGCAGATAGTCTACTGGCATCAACACCTTTGGAAATCAAATAGTCTTTTACCGATTTTGCTCTGTTCTGAGACAGTGTTTTGTTTTTGATTTTATCGCCGGTGTTATCTGTGTGTCCGCCAATTTCAATTTTCATGAAGGGAAATTTTTTCATTAAGTAAACCAATTTATCCAATTCGACCATTGAGTTGGCTTGAAGTTCGAATTTATCCACTTCGAAAAACACATTGTTGAGGACCACTTCGATATCTGTCGCAGGTTTGGTTAATGGTACTTCCAATTGATAGGGTTCTAGTTTACTATGTGTTTTTAATGAGAAATTAGCGGAGTAAAACAAATAATTGGTTTTGTCTATGGTCAGCATATAGTCTTTATTCGATGGCAATACGATGAAAAAATTGCCACTGCCTTTTTGACTTTTGGTTGTCATAATGACTTTGCCAGTGCTCAAGTCAGTTAATTCAATATCAGCCTCTATTTTTTCTTTGCTTTGAGCATCAAATACCACCCCATTGACAAAGCTTACAGGATTTGGTTTTATGCTGGCTGGCAGTTCGAATTTGTATATGTCAAGTCCACCGAATCCACCAGGTCTTTCAGAGCTCAAATATCCAAAGTTGCCTAGCCTGTCTGCTATAAAACCCAATTCGTCTTTTTCTGAATTGATGGGGTAGCCAACATTGCTACAGGCGTCAAATTTGCCTTCTGCATTTTTCTTGGCCATGAAAATATCAATGCCACCAACACCGGGATGGCCATCACTGCTAAAATATAATGTTTGATTGTCGTAGTGTATAAATGGCGATTGCTCTTCTCCAGCAGTATTGATTTTTGAACCCAAATTCACTGGGGCTTGGAAATGTCCATCTTTGAAAGTTGACATCCAAATATCAGCCCCGCCAAAACCACCTGGCCTGTCGCTCGCGAAGTAAAGGGTCATTCCATCAGGACTTATAGAAGGTTGTGCATCCCAGCTGCTTGCGTTGATGGGCGCGCCAATGTTAATCGGCTTGGTCCATTGACCATTGAAATACCCTGACAAATAAATATCAAAACCGCCCATGCCAATAGGCAGGCCTCTTTCATCAACTCTATCTTTTGCAGAAAAGAAAATGTTTTTGCCATCAGCGGTTATGGATATGGTGCCCTCGTTAGCGCTTGTGTTTACCGGTTCTGGTAATCTGACGGCAGGACTGTATGTGCT
>JBEIKN010000201.1:0-3693 GCA_040379725.1 Flavobacteriales bacterium | reverse complement strand
TATCAATTTGTCAGCTTATGAATACAATGACATTAAAGAATTGAAATTGAGAAGTGATATTGTTGATGCCGGTATAAAAGGCGATTTTAAACTCAAATTGTTGGATGTCTCTATCATGCATTTAATGCATCAACTAATTCCTTCCTATTTTGATATGCCTTCGACCAAATTGCCCCAAGAAGATTTTGTTTTTGAAATTGATTTGAAAAGGCCTTATGACATCACTTCATTGTATGTCCCTAAATTACAGTTAGAGCCATGCCAAGGAAAAGGTAATTACAATTCAAGTACACAGTCACTTGATTTTGCGCTAAACAACCAATTGATCGTTTACGATCAGTATGAGTTTAAGCAGTTAAAACTTAGGGCCAATAAAGTAAAAGGTCAGCAGCTTAAGCTGGCAGTTGATTTAGGTCATTTTACGGATCGGGATTTTATTAATACCAATGCCATACATATCGAGTCTAAAGTATACGACAACTCGGTTGACTATGCTTTTAGTGGTATCGATACTGGGTTTAAAATCGGTATAAGGTCTGTTGGTGATTTACAGTTTAATCAAGACAGTATTAATATCCACCTTAAAAAAGTTCAGTTGAGTGTGGCCGATGATGTTTGGAGTTTGGACTCTAATGCAACAGGTTTGATTGTAGGGAAGAATTTTTCATTGAAAGATTTTGTTTTCAGATTGAAACAAGAATCGGTAGCTGTTGATGGTGCTTTGGGTCCTAATACACCCCAAAAACTCGCCATATCAGTTAATCATTTTGGCTTGAATACCGTTAACTATTTTGCCAAACATACTGATTTGCCACATTTAAATGGTAATGCAAATGGCAATGTATACATGACTGTTCAAGAGGGGTATAATGCTTTTCATTCTGATATTGATGTGCTAAATTTTTCTATCAATGGCGATACGATTGGCGATTTAAGTGTGTTTACAAAGAATCAGAGTAACTCACATTTACAACATTTAAAAGTATATGTAGACCGTGGTTTATTGGATTCCCTTAGAATTGAGGGCGACTTGGATTATAAAAGTCAAACTCAAAATTACCAGTTGCATGCCTTTTTACCGCCTACTGATGTGAAATTATTTGAGCCGTATTTAGAGGGTATTTTCAAGCAAATGTCTGGTAAGTTGTATACATCTGATAGTCTTTCAATCACCGGGACATTCTCAGACCCAGTGATTAAAGGTGGCCTTGAATTGAAGCAAGTGAATTGTATTGTTGATTTTTTAAATACACCACTTCAGTTTTCATCCCATATTGATTTGGATCATAATCGAATGCTTGTTCAACCATTTGCATTATCAGATCGGAAAAAAGGCAGCGGTATGGCTAAAGCGACCTTTACACATGAATCGTTTTCAGCTTTTAAAATGGATTTGGAACTCATGAACTTAAAGCAATTTCATGTTTTAAATACAGCCAAGGGCGACAATGATTTGTTTTATGGTCAAGGCTATGCCAGTGGCAATGCTCAAATCAAAGGGGCGTTTGAATCGTTAGATTTAGCTGTTCAGGCCAAAACCAATGCCGGCACAAAATTGTACATCCCAATCAGTGAGGGAGAGGCCAGCAGTTTTCCTAATTATGTGCATTTCAAGAGCAATCGAAAGAAAATCATTAAAGAAGAAGCGTCTGATTTTCCTTTACACAGTTTGGTATTAGATATTGAAGCCAATAATGATGCCGATGTTGAAATTATTTTCGATGAAATTTTAGGGGATAAAATCACCGGAACAGGTCATGGTGATTTGAAATTAGAAATGAATCAAAGTGGTGACTTCTTTATGTTTGGGAACTATATTGTCGACAAAGGGCGCTATTTGTTTACAGCCTTTGACTTATATAATAAACCTTTTAATATTCGCCCAGGCGGAAGTATTACTTGGTATGGCGATCCATTGGATGCTAAATTAAACATTGTGGCCTATAACTCAGAGACAACCAGCCCATCACCTTTATTGACGGCGGTTGCTTTAAATTCTAATTTTAACGCCAATACTGCTGTGCAAGCTGTTACAGTAGAAAGCGAATTGTATTTGAAAGGAAATTTATTTTTGCCAGAGGTGAGTTTTGGTCTTAATTTTCCTAAACTTCAGACTGAGGCAGGGAACTATACCAGCTCTTTGTCGCCTATCATCAATAGAATCAAATCAGACAAAGAAGAAGTAAATCGTCAAGTGTTTAGCCTGTTGTTGATGAAAAAATTCTTGCCACCTATGTTTGCTCAGTCTGAAGCTGGACTAACCAATGCCGGTTCTACAGCCTTGTCATCTGCGGGTACAGATTTACTCTCTAACCAATTGAGTAATTGGTTGAATAAAATTGATCCTAACTGGAAAGTGAATGTCATTTATAAAAATGGCAGTATCACTTTGCCTGCTGAATATGGGTTATTGTTGAGTAGTAAGTTCTTAAACGATAAGTTGACATTTGATGGCAGCTTTAGTAATTACAGTTCTATTCCTAACATTAACCTTGAATACAAGTTGACCAAAAAAGGCAATGTTAAAATCAAAGCTTATACGCGATCAAGTTTCAATCAGGTGAATACAACCTCCTTGAGCACACCTATTACCACCAATGGCGTAGGGGTCGTTTACACCAAAGAATTCAATATGCTAAGACCGTTTAAGTTTTTAAAACGCAAAGGGGGCAAAAAGAAGCGTCATTGATGTTTCTATAGGGGTTAGGGGTTAGGATATAGGGTTAGTGTATATTCGTCATAAGAAACACCTATTGCTGTAAATGATAACTTAATGCCACTAAATCCTAAATCCTAACGCCTATTGCCTAACGCCTGTACCCTATACCCTATTTAGGAATTAGTGATTGCAGTTCAAAGAGCAATTGGTTGGACGTCCTTGCCAACCAATCATAGTGCCAATCACTTCACTTGCCTTCTTGCTGTTGCTTAAAGGCCTTTTGTTTTTTGTTAAAGCCATTGAATATGAGGTAAAACCCATAAAAAACGATGGCAGTTATGACAATTTCAGAAATGATTAAAGTGGTTTGAAATTGACCAATGCTAGCAGCTTGTTTAAGAGAGTCGTTCATCTTAGTTGGTTTCTGTGTAGCTATCGTTTTGAGGATCTCTAGGCGGTGTTCTAAGTACCTTTACAAAATAGTGAATGGTCATATAAGAGACTATGCTACAAGAGGCGATCATCATGATCAATGCAGAAGTATTCATGGTTTATTGGTTGGTGGTTTGACGACGTTTTTTACTGGCTAAATGGACTGTGTATGCAATGAGTAAGAACACAGCAATAAGGAATGGTCTAGAAATATTCTTAAACCACATGATGTTTTCTTTTTCTCTGATAAACGAATTCAGCGAAAAGCTTTCAGCTGTATAGGTGTTATAAAGCGCTTGTTTTTCTCTAACTGCAAAGATTTTGGTTTTGGTGTTTTTATCTATACTGGCATTGTTCATGATATCGTCCCCATGATAAATCATGGAGTCTGATAAATGCGCCAAATCAGTGTTTCGGATCTTGTAAATGTCATCTTTTAAGATTTGCGGATTGCTTGCTTCAGCAATTTCAGTTTTGGTGGCAGTGTGTTGAATGGTATTCCAAATGTCCGGAATACTGGCAAAGAACACAAAACCTAAAAAGACTGGTGTAACGAATTTAATGATGAATTTATAGATGGTAGGTACTACAATATCTGCGCC
>JBEIKN010000200.1:0-3708 GCA_040379725.1 Flavobacteriales bacterium | reverse complement strand
CCTTCATGCCTTATTGGTTTGATTTACTATGAGGGTGTTATCAAACGATTGCTCCTGTTTTTGTGTAGTATATTGATATTGTTTTATGTCATCATTGCAGAAGGTAGTAGCAATGTATGGTATGACCTGCCCATGATACCGATGATGGCCATCATCATTGGATTGGGTTTTAATGTATTGTATGAATTAGTCGTAAGACATTCATTCAAACCTTGGCTGAGTGCTACAATCAATCTTGTATTGTTACTGTCTATTTTTTATACCCCATATAGCGCAATCATTGCCAAAAATATGGATACTCATGAAACCTCATCTCAGGTAATGTACCCCGAGGCCTTAAAACGATTCGAGCAAGCTTTTCCAAATGTAAAGACCATTTATCTTTTTGAACCTTTAGGCTCTAACTATCCTTTGGCCTTTTACAAACAAGTATTATCTGATCAAAAGGGTATGACATTTCATAATATTCACAGAGATGATACCTTTTTAAAGGGGCAAAACATTTTGATTTTAAAAGACCAATATGCAGATGTTTTAAATTTAAAATTAGACTTTAATGTGTTAATTGAGACCGAATTGTATCGGTGGATGCGCATCAATTAAAGATTTGGATTTGCAAGAATGCGGAATTATTATTTATTTTACCGAAATTTCTATTTGTTTATGAAAATAAAATTATTTGCATTGATGGTTTATATGTTTGCTATACATGTTGTTGCGCAAACCAATGGCAGCATGACATTTACATTTACTCAGGTTGCGAAATCACCTTGTTATCAAGGTACTCGAAATGTTATGGCTGTATGGATACAAACCAATGCTGGCGGCTTTGTGAAAACCAAAATGCGCAATGCTGGCAACAGCACTGCCGACCACTTGCCTACTTGGGCGGTTAATTCTGGAGGCGCTGCAGGTAATTGTATGTCAACATTATGTAACACAACAGATGCTACCACAGGTGCAACGCTCGCTGGATTTGGCGCGCATACCATCACTTGGGATGGCAAAGGCGTCAATGGTTCAGTCAATGGTACGACAGTGGCTGATGGCATTTATAAAATTACCATACAATCAACATGGAATCACAATTCAAGCAGTACAACCACCAAATCATATACGTTCACTAAGGGTCCTAATGCCGATCATCAAGTTCCAGCAGATGATGCTGATTTTAAAACCATGGTGATTGACTGGGTGCCAAGCGGAACTGGCATTGAGACTGTTGAGTCAAGCCCTATGATTGAGGTCTATCCTAATCCTTCAACTGGTATTGTTTCAATTGATTACTCAAGAGCAACAGCTATCAAAGTTTTGAATATTTTGGGTGAAGTCGTATATGAAATGACACCATCTGAATTAGAAGAAGGTTCTGAAGAACTGGATTTATCATCGTTGAGCAATGGCTTATACAATGTGATGGTCATGAATGGCGCTGCGAGCAGCCACTATAAATTGGTCATCCAAAAATAATTTACACATCATAATTGGTGTTAAAAGCAAGTCTTAGCGGCTTGCTTTTTTTGTGTTTTCTAAGGTATAAAAACCGGGTGTTTTATATAAGGCTAACCTGCCATTGGCATCTGAATACACCAATAAAGCATTCAGTTCTTTGTGTGCACTTAAATACCGTTTAGAGGCTTCCAAACCCATTACCAATAAAGCAGTAGCAGTCGCATCAGTTGTTATGCAATCTGCAGCTACTACTGATACACTGAGTAAATTATTTTGTGCCGGATACCCTGTTTTAGGATCTAGGTGGTGGGCATATTTTATGCCGTCTTGAATAAAGTATTTTCGGTAATTGCCTGAACTTGAAATGGCCTGATCCTGAAGGTATACCATTTGTAGATTAGGATTTATACCACTGGGGTTATCAATAGGTTGTTCAATGCCTAACTGCCATTGCTCACGTTTAGGTTTGTGGCCACTGGCATACACTTCACCGCCAATCTCAACCACAAAGTGTTTTAAACCAGCTCGTTTGAGCAAAGCTGCAATCAAATCAACAGAATAGCCTTGGGCAAAAGCATTAAAATCCAGACTGACTTTGGGGTGTTTTTTGATGACCGAATCTCCACTTAATTCAATCAGATCAAAACCCACATAAGATAATATCGTATTAATGGAATCTGCATTGGGTTTTGGGGACTTTTTTTGTCCGAACCCCCACGCATTGACTAAGGGCATAACAGTAGGATCAAATGCGGCATCTGAACTCTTCCAAATTTGCTTGGCTTTTCTGAAACAGGCTCTGAAAATGCTGTCCGTTTTTACGCCTTGTTCACCGGCATTTATTCTGGCAATTATAGAACAAGGCAAATAAGTTGAAACCGATGAATCAATTTGTGCCAATACGCTAAGAATGTCCTGATCTACTTTTAATTTAGGTTTCCCAAAATAACTGATTTGAAAGGTGCTGCCTTGTGCATACCCTTTTAACACTTCTGGGGTTTTAGCTTGAAGAGTCAAGATTGAAAAACACAATAGCAACAAAAAAGCTGACCTAAGCATACTTGCGAATGTAATCCAAATTGAACTATGTTTGCTTTATAATTTATAATCAATAAATGAATTGCTTTAACCCTCAAGATTGTGCCCTTATCATTCATCGTATCAACTCTTTACAAGCAAATAGCCAAAGGATTTGGGGCAAAATGACTGTGGCCCAAATGCTCAAACATTGCTCTGTGCCATATCATCAAATTTTTGATCCTGCCTTTCCAAAAGCGCCAGCCATAATGCGTTTATTGTTGAAATGGTTTTATAAAAAATCAATGGTTGACACTACGCCATACAAACAAAATTTACCTACTGCACCAAGTTTTGTTGTAAAAGATGAGCCTGATTTTGACACACATAAACAAGCATTGATTGACAACATTTTAAAGGTATGTGACATGGGTGCTACTGCATTTGAAAACAAAGCACAAGTTACTTTAGGACCGTTGACATCAAAAGAGTGGAGCAATATGCTGTACAAACACCTTGACCACCATTTAAGGCAATTTGGAGCATAAAAAAAGGCATCGTGTTTAACACAATGCCTCATTTTTTGAGTGTTAACTAGTCTTTTAGTAATTTCTTTACGATGTATTGGTCACCTTGTTTAAACTCTAACCAATAAATACCTGGCGCTAAATCAGATACATCAATCAAGGTATTGGATTCAATGCCAGTGTTAAATGTTCTCAGCAATTGGCCTGCTTGACCATACAAGGCATTAAGCTCAATCAACTCACTGTTATTAGATTTTTGTATGTATACATATCCATTATTGGGGTTTGGATACAGCACAATGTTTGCAATTTGCTTATTATTCATATTGATCCATTGAATGTCACTGTATTGAACTTGTCCATTAAAATCAACGTGTTTGATGCGATAATAATTCATACCACTTAATGGATTTTGATCGATAAACTCATGTTCCGCTGAAGCAAACTCTCTATCTTGATGAGACATCAAACCTATGCTATGCCATTCTAGGCCGTTCTGACTGCGTTCGATTTCAAAATAATTGATCTGATCTGTAGTAGCAGTTTTCCAATCCAATTGAGCAGCTGTGCCTTGCTTGATCACATTGAAATCAAATAATTCAACAGGGAGCTCTATCAAAATACCCGTTACATATCCAGAATACGCCCAACTGCTGACGGTACCGCCAGTGGTCCTTAATATTTTCCAATCATTATCCAAGCCGCCAGCACT
>JBEIKN010000199.1:0-3712 GCA_040379725.1 Flavobacteriales bacterium | reverse complement strand
TCCTTCTGAAGCGAATTTTGCACTTAAAAACATCGATAGCCATAATTTTTTAATCAGCTTTATTGCTTCAAATTTGAACATAACGCTCTCTGAAAAACAAGCCATTTTAAATGCGAATACCATTAAAGAAAGGGCTAATATGGTCTTTGAACATTTGATTAGAGAGAATCAAATGCTCAAAATCAAAGATCAGATTCAGAGTAAAGTGAAGGTTGATATCGATAAACAGCAGAAAGAATATTTCTTGCAACAACAAATCAGGGCCATTCAAGAAGAATTAGGACAAGAATCACCAGATAAAGAGATTGAAAGTCTCAGAGAACGCGGGTTCAAGAAAAAATGGTCTAAAGAGATTCATCAGGCCTTCAACAAAGAACTTGATAAATTGCTTAGAATCAATCCGGCCAGTCCAGATTATTCTGTGAGTTTGAATTATGCTCAAACCTTATTGGATTTACCATGGAATGAACTGACTAAAGACAATCTAGACATCAAGAAAGCAAAGAAAACACTTGATGCGGATCATTTTGGTTTGGAGAAAGTCAAGCAAAGGATTTTAGAATATTTAGCGGTCATTAAACTCAAAGGCGATTTGAAAAGCCCAATCATCTGTTTATATGGCCCGCCGGGTGTAGGAAAAACCTCTTTAGGCAAGAGTATTGCCAAAGCCATTGGTCGCAAATATGTTAGAGTGTCTTTAGGAGGGCTTCATGACGAAGCGGAGATCAGAGGTCATCGTAAGACTTATATAGGCGCAATGCCGGGGCGCATCATTCAAAATTTAAAGAAAGTAAAATCCAGTAATCCAGTCTTTGTTTTAGACGAAATAGATAAAGTAGGGACAGATTTTAAAGGTGACCCATCGTCTGCTTTATTGGAAGTCTTAGACCCGGAGCAAAACTCTAGTTTTCATGACAATTATCTTGAATTGGATTATGATTTAAGTAAAGTCATGTTCATTGCTACGGCCAATTCGCTAGATACCATTCAACCCGCTTTATTAGACAGAATGGAGATCATCGAAATCAGTGGTTATACTGTTGAAGAAAAGGTTCAGATTGCACAAAAATACTTAATCCCAAAACAGCGATTGATGCATGGTCTTAAAGCCAATCAATTTAAGTTGACGGATCATGTACTTGAACATGTCATTGAGGAGTATACCCGCGAAAGTGGCGTTAGAAATCTCGAAAAGAAAATCGCTTCATTGGTTAGACACAATGCAATGCGCATAGCCAGTAAGGATTCTGTCAATGCTGCATTAGAATTGCTGGACATAGAAAAAATCCTTGGCGTTGATAAACTAGAAAAAGAAATCTATCAGGACAATGAAACTGCAGGTGTCGTAACCGGTTTGGCCTGGAGTCCTGTTGGTGGTAGTATATTGTTTGTAGAAAGCACATTGACCAAAGGGAAAGGCCATATGACTTTGACAGGTAAATTAGGAGAGGTGATGAAGGAAAGTGCCACAACCGCAATGACTTACCTAAAAGCCAATGCTGACTATTTGACTATTGATTACCGTGTATTTGAACAATGGGATACCCACATCCATTTTCCGGCAGGAGCCATTCCCAAAGACGGCCCTAGTGCAGGGATTACCATTTTGACCTCTTTAGCCTCCTTGTTCACCCAACGAAAATTAAAACCCTATTTAGCAATGACCGGTGAGATTACCCTCCGAGGAAGGGTATTGCCTGTAGGTGGGATAAAAGAAAAAATTCTTGCGGCTAAGCGTGCAGGGATTCAGACGGTTATCATGTGCAAAGACAATCAAAAAGATGTCGATGATATTCCAGAACAATACCTAAAAGGTCTCAGCTTTCATTATGTAAGTAATATGTTAGAGGTTTTAGATTTTGCCTTGTTAGATGAAAAAGTGGCAAAGCCTTTGGACTTGAGCATTGCCCTAGCCAAGTCTTAATTAATAACTGAAGATTTCTAAATTTTCGACTGCGCCATTTAGCTCAACCCAAGCTACAGTGTTGCTGCCTAATTCTAAGAACATAACCGGCCTGTCGGCGCCTGTTTTCTTATCAACCAATGTTCGAATACTGATGATTCTATATGCCTTATTGGCATAGTTACAAGGCAGTGGTTTAACATCGAAATCGCCATCTAAAAAGAAGTATTCGTAAAAGTCATCTCCTGTTGCATGGTTGTATTGAGCGTCAGGGTTGGGGAATCTGGTTTTTTGGTAATATTGAACAAACACATATCCTGATTTAGGGCATTCGCCAATGGTTATTGAATCGTTTACTTGAACGGTTTTTGTGCTGTCTTGATTGGAGGCAATCAAAGCGCTTGAACTTACTAGGCATAAAACCATTAGACTGAACTTCATATGCTATAAGCAAAATAACAAATTTTTTTTGGATTTCAATAAAAAGATGTTAATTAGCAAAAAATTAAACCGCAATAATGGAAGATTTCAAAGACAAAAACAGTATTTTCTCAAAACGTGTTAAGGCAGGTAAAAGAACCTACTTTTTTGATGTTAGGGCAACAAAATCTAATGACTATTTCTTAACCATTACTGAAAGTACCAAGAAATTTGAAGATGGAAATTATGTGAAATCTAAAATCTTCTTGTACAAGGAAGATTTCAATAAATTTACGGAGGCCTTGAATGAAACCATCAAACACGTTAAGAGCGAACTCTTGCCGGAATACAATTTTGATGAATTTACAAGAAGAGATTTTGACTCAGATCATCAAACCCCAACGGAATAATTTATTTAGAGGAATAGAATTCTGACAGTTTAAGTAAAACTGAAAATTGATTCGTGTTTTGTCCCGCAAAATAGCAACTACTGCTATAACCCAATTCCATTTTTTTGTAGTTAAGTCCAATTCCCCAACTAAATCCGGCAGCACCTCTGCGTTGTTCTTGAGACATTTCTTTTCGCCTCATGTGGTTATAACCCATCCTAAGCGTTAACTGTTTGGATAGGAACAATTCATTCGAGAAGTGAATATGCCTTAAAATGTTATCGCCCATTGTCATCTTTTGAATTTTATTGTTTCCAAATTCGTCTTTTTCGCCCGTGTTGTATAGCGTGTAACGCATGTCAGGGTTTTGTAGGTTATGAAAAATAAACTGATAGCGCATTGGCAAATGAGCAAGTTGTTTAGAGACATTAATGGCCATTTCAAATGGCAAACTTTGTCTTTGGGTTGCTGAATAGGGTATGGCCTGAAAACCTAGGTTTCTGATAAAGCCAGTGATATTTAATAACTTGCTGCTGTCTACAAATGAATAACTGATATCAGAAGATAAACCATTGCTTACAAAGGATTCATAAATGGAATAAATGTATTTAAGGTTGATGCCCAAATGCCCCTTTTTACCACTGTTTTGTTTGTAAGACACGAAAAAACATTGATCTTGAGCGCTAAAGGTCCCTGTAGAAATACCCGCCTCATCCATGCCTTTAAAACTGCCATAATCATTGTACATTAAGCCTAATGCAAATAAGTGTTTTTGCTTGATCGGTGTTGCATAACAAAAAAAACCAGATGAAATGTCAGCAATGTATCGGTTGTAGCTTCCCATTAAGCTTTTGTTCATCTTCAATGTTCTTGAGGCAGGGTTGTTCCAAAGTTGTCCTAAATCAGATGTTGATCCACAGACCAAATTACTCCCTAAAGCCATTTGTCGGGCAGAGCTTGGCATATTCATAAACGCAAAAACACTAGAACCTGCAGTCTG
>JBEIKN010000198.1:0-3742 GCA_040379725.1 Flavobacteriales bacterium | reverse complement strand
GTGTTTGTATAGTAACAATGCGTTACTGCGCACAATTGATTTAAGTGAGGGGGGGGTGTCTGGTTATTGGGATTTTGGTGACAATTTCCAAGTGCCCTACAAACAAGGGGTAAATCCATCGCATCAATACATAGGCGATACGGATAACTACACTGTTACGCTTTGGATCAAAAATGAGGGGAATTGTACCGATAGTTTTACAGTAAGGATTTGTGTATTGGATACCATTACTTTGTTTATTCCAAATGCCTTTACGCCAAATGATGATGGTAGTAATGATGTGTTTAAAATCAATTCTGGAGCGGTGAGCAAAGCCAACATTCAAATTTACAACCGTTGGGGCGAACGTTTATTTGAAACGGATGATTACAGAGAAGGTTGGGATGGCACCTATCAGGGACAAGCCTGTGCCACAGATTATTATGTTTATCTGATCAAATACAAGGGCAAAAAGACCCCATGGCGCTACAAAAAGGGCTATTTTTATTTATTGAGGTAAAAACAGCCTCAAAATAAAAAGGCTTCAATTTGCGTTTTCTATGCTAAAATCCTTATTTTCGTAAATTGTTTCTTCAATCATCCAGATGAAATTAAAATCACTCTTAGCCTTATTGGCAATCGTTTTAGTCCCTTTCGCAGCTTTTTCTGAAAAGGCCAAAAAAGTCAGTTCCTTGGATTTTGGTCCCTACATCGGAGGCTCAAACTATTTTGGAGATCTAACCAATGACTATCAACCTTTGTGGAATAAAACCAAATTGGCTGGTGGTTTGATTTGTCGTTACAACTATGGACCTTATTTAACGTTTAAAGGCACGGCCTTGTATGGTCAAATTCAGGGTTCCGACAAAAATTTCTCAGACGATGCTTATCGTACCCGCCGAAATTTAAGTTTCAAATCAGATATCGTAGAATTCTCAATTCAGGGTGAGTGGAACATTATTGGCTATGAAAATACCAGAACTTCTTATGGTTGGTCGCCTTATTTATTTGGAGGTTTGTCTGTGTTTCGTTTTAATCCTAAGGCTCAATTTAAATACTTTCAGGGGATATCAGATCCTAGCTTAGAGTCTCAAGATGGTCAGTGGATAGAGCTACAACCATTGGGTACTGAAGGTCAAGAAACCACTAAATACAACGATAAAAAACGCTATTCTTTGACCCAAGTGAGTATTCCTTTGGGCGTCGGTTGCAAATGGCAATTGGGTGATTATTGGGCCATTGGTTTAGAGTTTGGTGTCAGAAAAACCTTCACCGATTATTTAGACGATGTGTCTACCATTTATGTTGACCCAATCATTGTTGGTGGAGCAAGTGGTCCTATGGCCAATGCTTTAAGAGACAGAAGTTATGAGGTTAATCAAGCTGCTTTTGATAATAATGAGGGCAGAGGAAACGCCTCACTAAAAGATTGGTATATGTTGGGTGGATTAACTTTGACCTACCGCATTCACGGGGGTAAAACACAATGTTTTAATTTCTAAGCCTATTGCATAGACTTTACTGTGTCAACCCTTAGGATCCCTTTTTTTATTGTCTTGCATTTGCTCGCAATGCAGTTGAATGCCCAGCGTTTTCGCAATGGGGTAACTGAATTAGGACTCATGGGAGGAATGAGTAACTATTTTGGCGATGTGGCCCCAGAAATCAATTGGGCGGAATCACATCCATCCTTTGGTTTGTTATACAAATACCATCACAGTCGTTTTTTTAGCAGTCGTTATCAGTTTTCATACGCCAGTATTTCAGGCAAAGACAAGTATACAACTGGTCAACAATACCGCAACATTCAATTCAATTCCAATATTTACGAAATGGGCTATTTTATGGAGTTTAACTTTAAGCCATTTGGGATTAATGCCAATCAGCATGAGGAGTCTGGGACCACATTTGTCTTTAGTGGGGTCAATTTGTTTCTGTTTGAACCTACAGTTACGCTTCCCAAAGGCGATGAGTTGTCGTTAAGAGATCTTGGAACAGAAGGTCAAGTCATTGACGGCAAACGCAGTTATTCATTGATTCAACCTGCTTTAACCCTTGGACTAGGCTATAAATTTAATGTCAGACGTAAAACCGTTATTGGACTTGAAATTGGTTTTAGAAAAACCTTCACTGATTATTTAGATGATACCAAGGGGTATTATGCTGACTATGCAACTATTGTCGCTAAACAGGGGGCAGGTACTGCAGAATATGCACACCCTGAAACGCTTAATGGTACAAAACCCATAAGAGCTGGCGTTAACCGAGGCGATGCTAATTTTAAAGATTGGTATTTCATTGCGGGTATCACCATCAGTTTTAGGAACGTCATTGGCGATCCTTGCGCCAGAATGTGAGCTCAAAAAATGCTAAAATAAGCCCCAAGAAATCTTAGAATAAACAATTACTTTTGCAATCAAAATCAAAGCATGTCAAGCTCAGATCTTCGCAATCAAATAGACCCCAATAGACTGCCTAGGCACATTGCCATCATTATGGATGGAAATGGCCGATGGGCAAAGAAAAGGGCCTTGCCAAGGGTGATAGGACATGAGTATGGTGTAAAATCGGTCAGAACAGTTGCTGAATCAGCGGCTAAGTTGGGTGTAAAGTTTTTGACCCTGTATACCTTCAGTACTGAAAATTGGAACCGTCCTGCATTAGAAGTGAAGGCCATTATGGCTTTGTTGGTTAAAACCATACGCAAGGAAGTGGCTACTTTGCAAAAAAACAATATCCGACTCCGCACAATTGGCAATATTAAAGCGTTACCAGAAGATGCCTACAATGAGCTACAAGAAGCTATGGCAATGACGGCGAATAACACTGCCATGGATTTAGTTTTAGCATTGAATTACAGTGCTCGTTGGGACATTGTTCAAGCCACACAAAACATTGCAGAACAGGTTAAACAAGGACTTATCAGCAGCGATCAAATCAACGAACAAGTCATTAGTAAGGCCCTTAATACGGGAAATTTACCTGAACCAGAATTGTTGATTAGAACAAGCGGAGAATATAGAATTAGTAATTTCATGTTGTGGGAAATGGCCTACAGTGAATTTTATTTTACAGATATGTATTGGCCAGAATTTGATGAACAAGCGTTTTACAAGGCCATTGTAGATTTTCAAAAACGCGAAAGACGATTCGGAAAAACCAGTGAACAAATTGTTTAAACACATCGCTCAAGTATGCCTCATGCTGCTGTTTGCTGTTGCAAATGCACAAGACTCAACGAGTCAGTATTTGCCATTAGATTACAACCAACCAAAGTCCTATGTGATTGCCTCTATGGAAACCAAAGGCAATCAATTCATTGATAAAAACATCATCATATTCAATTCTGGTTTGTCTTATAATCAAACCATCAAAGTGCCAGGTACAGAGATTTCTCAAGCCATAGATAATTTATGGGCTCAAGGGTATTTTTCGGCTGTTCGCATTTATGCCAAGAAAATCGTTAATGATCAAATTTACTTGGTATTTGAAGTGGCAGAAAGACCAAGATTGTCAAAGTTCCCAATCAGAGGGATTGGTAAATCTGAGGCTAAAACACTAAGAGATGAGTTGAGTGTAAAGTCAGAAATGGTCATCAACGAAGACATGTTGAATAAGCTTCGACGTGAAATTCGTTCACATTATTATAAAAAGGGATTTTATGGCGTTGCAATAGACTTTAAGCAAGAAGCGGATACGGTTCCTAACAAGAACATTCTCAGAATAGCCATTGATAAAGGCCGTAAAGTCAAGGTGCTGGACG
>JBEIKN010000197.1:0-3785 GCA_040379725.1 Flavobacteriales bacterium | reverse complement strand
TGCAAAAATAATAAAATAACTTAGACTACTTACGCACTTGTTAAAACTCTGAGGATGTTCTAATATTGTATCTGATGAAATCGTTTATTCAAATTATCTGTGTAATGCTATTGGTGGCTCTTCAGGCATGTAGATCCAATAAAGAAAGTGTTGATTCCATTTATTTTAATGGGCACATTTATACAATGGATAGCGCCGTTCAAACAGCGGAAGTGATGATTGTCCAAAAAGGAAAAATCATTGATATTGGTTCAAAAGCACTATTAGAGGTCTATTCATCCGAACAATTAATTGATTTAAAAGGTGAATGGGTATACCCTGGATTCATAGATGCCCATTGTCACTTTTTAGGTCATGCCAACAACCAGTTACAATGTCAGTTGATGGGTAGTCCATCATGGAAAGCCATATTGGATTCATTGGTGATCTTTGAAAAGACACTTCAAAAAGACGAGCCATTGCTGGGCAGAGGATGGGATCAAAACGATTGGCCTGAGCACAGTTTTCCAAACAATCAAGTTCTGAATGATCTATTCCCAGACAGACCGGTTATCCTTAAACGCATTGATGGTCATGCAGCTATTTGCAATCAGAAAGCATTAGACATGTGCAAGATCAACCTTAAAAGTCAAATCAAAGGCGGCGAAATCATACAATCTAATCAACAACTTACAGGGGTATTGATTGACAATGCCGTCAACTTAGTAGACCACTTTTTCAGCTATCAGCACAACCAAAAACTATTGCAAGCCATACAAAAAACAGAACAGTACTGCTTTAGCAAAGGATTAACTTCACTAGCAGATGCTGGCTTACCATTAAAAGAATGTCTTTACTTGGACAGTTTAGGCAAAACACATGAAAGGCAAATCTTTTTGTATTTAATGTTAAACCCTGATTCCAATGCCATTGCCTTTGCCAAATCTAAAGGGATTTATGAAAATGATTTAACCCAGATTGGCGCATTTAAACTATATGCAGACGGCGCATTGGGCAGCAGAGGTGCAAAACTTAAGGAAGATTATTGTGACAGATTTCACCACAATGGTTATTGGGTAACAGAGGCTAAAACCATTCAAGCTTTTTGTCAAGATATATACCAAAACACAAACTACCAGGTTAATACGCATTGTATAGGAGACTCTGCTAATGTCTTGTTATTGAACCTATATGGCCAACAACTCAAAACTAAAAACGACCGCAGATGGCGGATTGAACACGCTCAATTGGTAGACCCTAAGGACCGAGCATTGTTTGGAAAATACAGCATTATTCCAAGCGTTCAACCAACCCATGCCACCAGTGATGCCCCATGGGTTAATCAAAGAATTTGTGAACAACGTTTGCCGTCTGCTTATGCTTATAAATCTTTATTAAATCAAAATGGCTATTTGGCCTTGGGCACTGATTTTCCGGTAGAATACATCGACCCATTTTACACCATTTACAGTGCTGTATTTAGATTAAGTGCAACACAGACGTTGGATAAACCCTTTATAATTGATGAACATTTGAGCATTGACCAAACGCTTAAAGGCATGACCATTTGGGCAGCTAAGGCTTGTAGGCTTGAACACAGGAAAGGCAGTTTGACCAAAGGCAAAGATGCAGATTTTGTCGTCATCAACCGTGACTTCTACCATCTAAAACAAGGCAAAGACATCTTGACTAGCGAGGTACTTATGACCGTTGTAAAAGGCAAAAAGGTTTATTAATGTTTCGCTTTAAAATGCTTCATATACCTTAAACCCTTTTGACAGTATTGAGGATCGTGGGTTTTACTTTTTCCATTCCTTGGAAATTTCTGACCTGTATTGTGAATATGAAAGGCATCTTTAAACTGTTTGTTTTTAACACAATCACCATAGGTCATTTGTATCCATTTAACCCCATAATACACCGATTCTGGCCCTCTGATGTCTCTGATTTTAATCCCTAACAATAAACATTTATAACCCATTAACTGAAATGGGCCCCAACTGCTGGCTAAGTTTCGTAAGGCTTCATCATTGGCATCTGCTAACATCTCTGGCCTTACATGCTCATAATTAGACAAATCACCAGATTGAACTTGTTTCAATTGTTTGTAAACATGAGGCTCGAATCGCGGTTCTATAGCCTTTTTACCCGAGCACTCTAACATACACAATGCTTTCAGATAATCCGGATCCATGTCATAGACTTGAGCTGCACTATCAATAGCAGAACCAAAATGTTTTTCAACCATATCAAGTCCACCTCTATAATCATCTGAAGTAAACGTTTGAACCGCTCTTATTATGGGTTTGATATAAGCCAATCCGATACTCAAAAGCAACAATAAAAAACAAATCCAAAACAGTGGTTTAAGCGATTTCATGGTTGAGTCAAATCAATAGTTTCATCGCCTTTTTGATAAGGCATATAGGTAATAATAAACTGTAACATTTCGTCGGTGGTGCGCATACTGGCTCCACCTCTATCCATACGTTCGCCAATGAGTCTCGGCGGATTAAAAGGATTGTTGGGATTTTTGAGTGTATTGTCAAAAACGGCCTCAACCACAACTTCGGTTCCTCGAGGGAGTCTAAGCGGATGTGTAAAGGTATAGAAATATTGCCAACGAAATTGCCAGCGCGGAATACTGATCAAATGTGTGGTATCTCCATTGGGTATAATGGCATAGGCTTTAAATGATTTCCCAATTAAATGCATGTGCGGATTTACCGTCAACACTGAAACATCTGAGTATATTCGAGTTCTGCTAAAATGCTTGCTAATGGTATTAGGCGCTATTTGCAAAGGTGGCTGAATAGCACTGATGCCGTTGGTTCCCATCATCCATTCAGAAGTTGGTCTTTGATTGGGTTTGTCTGAAAAATAAATCAACAATTTTGAAGAATCTGTGCAAGCCTTTGTTGAGGGACCAATATGCATATCATTCGCAACAAAAGCCCCTTTGGCACTCATCCAAAAGCCCCCTATACCACTGGGATAAGCGACACCATAAGCACCGGGTAAAAAATTAAAAGCAGAATGAACCCTTTGAGGCATAGTCCCATTACTGTTGGTCAATTGTAGGCCCAAAAATGCTTGATCATAGTTTGGATCTTCAACAGATAGCATTCTATTTCCGGCAAATGGATTCGTTTGATCATCCATACTTAAATAATGTCCATTCACATGATGCGTGTACTGAATTTTTCCAGGCAAAAACTCAACAGCTCTTACAAACTTTGGCCTTGATATTTCATAGGGTATTTTGATCACCAAAAACTGATCTTTGTTATTATTTAGTATGTTGACTGGAGTCACATCAATGACCATATCAGGCTTACCAAGACTCATTGAACTGATCGCGTTATATTTGAGTTTAAGGTGGGAGTCGTCGCCTTTAGGACAACCCTGCTCATACCAAGATTTAAGCGTTTGAATATCCGCTTCGGATAACAACCTTTCGCCAATAAAATGGCTATAGGATGGATCCGCTGGCCATGGTGGCATGATGCGATGTTGAGTCACATAGGCTATCATTTTTGCTTTTTGCTTAACCTGCCAATAATCTTCAAGGACAAAAGGCGCTGCCCCATTCTTATTATGACAAGGCGTACAGTGTTGTTCTATGATTGGCGCAACATGCGTTGAAAAATCAACAGGGGCCTCCTGGCATGAAAACAATAGCACACTAGTGAGGCTCAATAAAACAACCCACAGGCTTTGTATGTTGAATGACTTCATGATTTTGCAGCGAATTTAGTGCTTTGCTTATATAATTGATATTGGCTTGAGGCTTAAAAGCGCCAATA
>JBEIKN010000196.1:0-3847 GCA_040379725.1 Flavobacteriales bacterium | reverse complement strand
GAGTCGCTGTGGTGTTGTCCGCGGCACTTTGATCTTTTGATTGCTCTTGGTTTTTGTGCAAGAACACTTGCATGTTTTTAGTTGCTGTTTTGCTCAGCGTCACTTTGTTGCTGGCAGATTTTGGCACATTAACGCTTACCTTTTCCGATTTAACAGTGGTGTTTATGGCAAAGTTTACAGGACTCAATGTTTCCTCTTGAGCAATGGCAGCTGAAACATAATCGTTTTTAATGGTATAGTCTTTAAGCTTGCTGCTAGAGGCTTTAGTGTATGCACTTGGTTTAGCCTCTTCCACTTTACACAAGCCAATGTTTAATCCATGCTTGTAACGCATTTGTGTAACAGACACAGTGCCACATGATGCAGCCAGCATTAAAATGCCCAGCATCAAACTGAAGTAAGTTGTTTTTTTCATAAGTGTTTTAATATAGGTTATAGCAAAGCTATGGGAATTTTACCAACCCTCAATACGGATTTGTGCACATAAGCAACCGCCTAAATAGACAACAGCATGATCTTTTTTTTTAAATGATTTTTAAATAGGATATATGTCCTATTATTGATCAATAATTTTAAATCTAAGCTTTGCTGAACTATTCCTAAATCATGATTAAAATGTTTGACATTAACACCTTTGTGTTTAATGGTTATGAATTTTCCAATGGCATTTGTTTATGTCAAATTTATTTGCCATTATTGAAACTATGAGGTGTTTATATGCTGTACTTGTATTTTTGGTGCTGAGCGCCCTTGTGGGTTGTAGTGGTCCATCCATAAAGCCTAAAAAACATAAGAAAAAACAAGCACAAGGTCAGGAACAGCCCGTTGATTTGCGTGTTTTTAAGCAATCCGTTAAAGGCGATTCACTGCAAATGAGTTGGTCATGGGAAGACTACAGCGGGAATGTATTTCAGGTGCAATATCAAATAGCTCAGAAAGACATTGAACGCTCCAAAAACAATAGGGTAGAATTGCGTGAATCCCCTATGGTTAAAAATAGTCCAGATTACGGTATGCTCACCGATTTTGATGCCAAGACCTTGAAGCCCCTCGCAAAATCATTGAAACAACTCGCCAAAGACAATCAATTCAATGAGCGCCAAACCGCTGAAATGGTTATCACTATGGTGCAGAATATTGAATACACGCTTGTTCATCCATATTCGCATTCAGATATGGAAAAGATTGATAAAGACAACGGTGGAAGTTTTATAGCAGAATACCACGGTCAATCTGAGCATAAACCATGGAATAAAACCCCCTTTGGTGGATGCGAAGAAATGATAGATCCTGCAGGGGTGTATTCACCAGTTGAATTTCTATGCACTTTTAGAGGCGATTGCGATACCAGAACCATAACAGTCTATACATTATTGAAATTATTAAACATTGAATCCATAGTGGTGAATGGTCCTGGGCATTCTATGTTGGCTTTACCATATTCACCCTCTAATCCTGCGGCACCAATCATTCAGTGCAAAGGTCAAAATTATTATTTTTTAGAAACCACTGTCTTTATCAAAAACGAACAATTTATAGGCCCTCAAATAGGCGATGTTCCGCAAGAATTTGACGCAAAACAATGGTTCCCAGTTCTCATTTAATTCAATCATCAAACACTATATTCAAACAACATTATGATCACACTCCCAATCATTTATTTAATCATCAGCTTAGTATTAGGCTTGTCACTCATCGTCATCTCTCACAAAGTTTTGTCGAATGTTATGGCTAAACGCTTTTCTGTAGGTCCTGAAACCATGACCTTTAACCTATTAGCGGCTGGCTTAATGGTGTCTTTAGCCATGTTGATGTCAGAGGCAGCAAGACCAATGGTTGCCCTCATTAATTTGTTGTCAAGAGGCAATCAATCAGGATGGGAATTGACGGCAATCACTTACATATTTGGATTCTATATCCTAATCATATTGGTCGCCCTTTTAATCATTTTCGGCAGCGTGTTTTTCTTCCACAGAATGACCGGTAATCTTGACGAACAAGCCGAATTGTCTAAACAGAATAATGGCGTGGCATTGTTATTGGCTATGCTAATCGTGTCAATGACCTTGTTTCTGAAATCACCTTTGGTATCAGTATTTGAAGCACTCATACCTTATCCGAATTTTGCTTATTAAGTATTGAGGCGTTAATCCACCAACAGTGCTTTTAAAACCGCTTTGACGGCGTTTATTTTGTGCTTGTTGAGTTTGCCTATTGGTTCTATAATACGTCTCTGATCTAAGGTGCGTATTAGATCTAAAACCATCCATGAGGTTTTGCCTTTTATGCTGAGAGGAATCCTTGTTGGGTAGTGCCTGGATTTGGTCGTGAGTGGCGCTACAATCACCGTCGCTATATTGTGGTTGAGCTCATTGGGAGAGAGTACAACACAAGGTCTTGTTTTTTTGATTTCATGCCCTATACTTGGGTCAAAATTGGCCCAAACTATATCGTATTGATTGATTACCATGATTCAAAAGTTTCCTCATCAAGAACGTCAGGCACTATTAAACGGTCTTCTTTGGATGCATGCATTTGTTTAAAGGCTTTGTCCCAATTTAATCTACTCGTATTTTTAGGTTTTATCAAAATGCCATCATCTAGCATTTCAATCACCAACTCTTCTTCAAAATTGTATTTTTCCATGATGGTTTTAGATAATCTAATGCCCTTTGAATTGCCAATCTGTATGATTTTAATTTCCATAAAGTACTTACAAAGTAATTACTTTTGGATTGATAAAACAAATTTACTTCACAATGATTCAATCGTAAATAACAATTGATAAATGGGCAATGTTCACCAAGTAGTTTATTGCAGCATCCTAGTCAGCCAACCCTGTAAAAAGAAAACCTATGAAAATATACCAATAATTGGTATATTTGAATTTAAAATTATTGCAATCATGGCAAAGAATACATCTATTTTACTTGGAGATTATTTTGATGGCTTTATAAACCAACAGATTAAATCTGGAAAATTTTCCTCTGCAAGTGAGGTCGTTCGTGCAGCCCTCAGAATGTTTGAGTACGAAGAATCGAGAAAAGCTGAATTGATTAATGAGTTGAAGAGGGGTGAGAAATCCGGTTTCGTTGAAAAGTTTAATCGAGCGTCTTTTCTTGATGGTCTTCACAAAAAACATGTAAAAGATAGATGAAATACATCATCAGCAAACAGGCTGCAAATGACATAGAGGATATATGGCTCTATACTTTTGAAAACTGGTCGCTGGAGCAAGCAGACAGATACTATCATTTAATACTTGATGAAATTGAAAATATTGCCCATGACCCCTTATCTGGTAAAGATTATGGTGAAGTAAGAAAGGGGTACTATTGTTCAAGGGTAAAGTCTCATGTCATTTTATACAGAATCAAATTGAATAAAAAGGTAGTTGAAATAATCAGAATTCTCCATCAACAAATGGACATTGAGTCTCGCTTGAACGACTAACACGGTTATGCTTGCGGCAAACAAACATCAAGCAATGATTTTTCATTTTTAACATAAACAACTATGGTCAATATCGCTTGTGATCTCTGAAAGGGAGGTCGTCGAATAAAAATTACATCATCTTTGCTGCGCAAATCTGTTCATCTGGTTGGTGTTGTTCGCCAACCAGTTATTCGCTTCGCTCATGAGATCGCTTCGCTCAGTTATTCGCTTCGCTCAGTTGTTACTCGCGGTGCTCGTGATCTCATTTGGTGGGGTCTAAATAAAAATGAATTCATCTTTGCTGCGCAAATCTGTTCATCTGGTTGGTGTTGTTCGCCAACCAGTTATTCGCTTCGCTCATGAGATCGCTTCGCTCAGTTATTCGCTTCGCTCATGATCTCTAATTTTGGAG
>JBEIKN010000195.1:0-3878 GCA_040379725.1 Flavobacteriales bacterium | reverse complement strand
TGTATGCCTTGTCAGAAAATGAAACCCTATTTAGAAACTTTAACTCAAAAAGTAAACGGCTCATTGGCGGTTGAGCGCATCAATGTTGAAGAGAACAAAACACTTTGTCAAACGCTTAAGGTCAGTAGTTTACCAGTCCTCAAATTGTATAAAAAAGGTGTTGTTGTTTGGGAATCCAATGTATTGGTCTCTGAAGCTGATTTAATCAAAGCCATTGAGCAACATTTGTAAAGCTTATACCTTTAACAATTCTTTTGCATTCTTTTTGGCAATATCAGTGGCTTGATTACCACTTAACATTTTGGCCAGTTCTTCAATCCTTTGTTTGTGATTGAGCATTTGAATGGTTGATTCTGTTCTGTTATTGATTTCGGTTTTACCCACATAAAAATGAGCATCACCATAGCCCGCTACTTGGGGCAGATGTGTAATGGCAAATACCTGATGAGACAAAGCAATTTGTTTGAACACTTGACCGATGGTATCAGCAACCTTACCAGAAACGCCTGTATCAATTTCATCAAACACCAATGTGTTCAATTGATGATGGGCTGCTTCAATGTATCTGATACTTAAAGCCAAACGGCTTAATTCTCCTCCTGATGCCACTTTAGCTAAACTTTGTAATGGCATACCAAGGTTGGCTGTAAAACAAACATCTAAGGCATCCATACCCCACTCATTCATGTGATCCGTTAACTGCAAATTGAATTGAATTTTGGCATGTGGCATTTCTAGGGCATGCAATTGTTCCTCGATGGCTTCTTGTAATGCTGACAAATGCTTAGCTCTATTTTGGTGAAGGGCTCTAGCGCTTGTTTTAACCGCAGCAAATGATTTCTGAACCTGCACAGTCAACTCATTTAATGCTTGATCGATATTGCCTATAGACAACAACTGATCAGCAATTTGCTCATGGATCTTGAGCAATTCATTGCTATGCTCAACCGCATGTTTGCGTTTTAATTGTTGAATGCTGTTTAGTCTTGCATGCATTTCATCCATTTTAATTGGATCGTAGTGCGCAATATCAGACAATGAAGCCGTTTCGGCATCAATGTCTTTTAGCTCAATCACTACCGACTGAATACGGTCTAAAACAGCTTTCACTTTGGTATGAATGTGCTCTATACTGCGGTATTTTTGCTTGATTTGATTCAGGGCCTGAATCACTGAATAATCCCCTTCTGAAAGCACTTGAACGGTCTCTTGCATAAAGGCAGTTAATGCTTCTGAATTTTGCAATACCACAAGTGATTGTTCCAATGAGGCCTCTTCATCTTGCTTCAAATTCAAGGCTTCAAATTCATTCAACAAAAAACTCAAATAGTCTTTTTCTTTGATCAATTGACTCTGTTGTTCTTTCAGTTGCTCTAAAGATTGTACTTGTGTTTTATAGGTGTGATAAGCTGACTGATAAGCCAATTTCAAATCATTGGATTTCGAAAATTGATCAATGAATTGGAACTGGAAAGACCAATCCGTTAATTGGGTATTTTCGTGCTGCGAATGAATAGCCACTAAACTATTGGTCAAACGTTTAAGTTGAACCAAGGTAACAGGGGTATCGTTAATAAATGTTCTGGTCTTGCCTGACTTGTGAATCTCTCTACGAATGATGCAATTGGATTCAAAATCCAAGTCCATTTGTTTGAACAAAGCGCCATAAGCAGTTGCATCGATAGAAAACTCACCCTCAATGACACATTTCTCTCCGAATTCACTATGGGTTTTAACATCCGCTCTGTTGCCTAGAATCAAACCCAAAGCATCTAGAATAATGGATTTACCAGCACCGGTTTCTCCTGTAATGATGTTTAAACCTGATACAGGCTCAAATACCATATGCTTAATGATGGCAAAATTCGATATGCTGAGTTTATTTAACACTTAATGACTTAAGACTTTAGATAAATTCCAAAGGTCAAAATTAATGGTTTTCTTGTTTTCAATTGCTTCTTTAAAATCGCATAAAAACAATGCTTGATTGACCATACCAACACAGATATTGGCTTTGCCTTGTAACAATTGTTCGACCGCAGCATTGCCTAAAAAACTAGCCAATATTCTATCATTTGCACTCGGTTTACCACCTCTTTGTATATGCCCCAAAACAGAAACCCTGATATCATGTTGCGGATTGGCTGCTTCAAATTTTTTCGCAATATTAATGGCATGACCTGATTCCTCTCCTTCTGCAACGATAACAATACTAAACGCTTTGGTTCTTTTATTGGCCTGATTAAAGTGCTTTAACAATTCGTCAAAATCGCTCATGACTTCTGGTAATAATATCCCTTCGGCGCCACCAGCTATCCCTGATTGCAAAGCAATAAAGCCACTATCGCGTCCCATCACTTCTATAAAAAACAAACGGTTGTGGGCATCTGCAGTATCCCTGATTCTATCAATCGCATCTAAAGCTGTATTAACAGCCGTATCAAACCCTATCGTAAAATCAGTGCCATACAAATCATTATCAATGGTCCCTGGGACACCTACTGAAGGAATTTTGTATTCATCATAAAAAATTCCAGCTCCTGTATAAGTACCATTTCCACCTATACAAACGATGCCTTCAATACCATGCTGTTGAATGCTTTCAAACGCTTTGGCTCTGCCTTCTTTTGTTCGGAAAGCTTCACTCCTAGCTGACTTTAAGATGGTCCCACCATATTGTATGATGTTGGCTACATGTTCGGTTTCCAAAGGCATAATATCCCCTTCTATTAAACCTTGATAACCGCTTTTAATGCCTAAGACTTCTATGCCATGGAATTTAGCTGTTCGAACAACTGCTCTAATGCAGGCATTCATTCCTGGAGCATCGCCACCTGATGTTAAGACCCCAATGCGTTTCATGATGACACAAAGTTGCAAAAAAAAACCGACTTAATAGCCGGTTTTTAACAGTTATAAATGTTTATTATTTTAAAGTCAATTTTGTTGCCCCGATTTTATAGCCTTCAGTGAAAAGCTCGATTGTATACTCCCCTTTTTGAAACCCATTTTGTTTCGTACAATAAACAGAGTAGGCAGCAGTCTTTTCGTTTTGATAATCGATGGTTATTTTTTGAGTATACAAGGTTTCTGTGCCATCCACTTTAGTGGTTTGCATTTTAGTGGTTACAGGCGAACCATCTGGTGCGATTAACTTAACAAATATGTCTTTATCGCCAGCATCGGATACAGCGTTTTTATCAATTGAAAACACCACCTTTACTTCTTCTGTTTTTGCAGCCTTATCAGTAGTCACTTCTTTGTGTCCAAATAATTTCCTTTCTCTTACACCAATGGCAGAAAGATTGTTTGAATGCAAACGTTTAGCAATAGCTATCACTTTGTCTTTGGTCGCAATGAGTTTGTCTTTTTCTGCTGAACGGGTTTGCTCCAAGCTTAAATTTTCATTTAAACCAGCATTTTCATCCATCAATTCAGAATTGCGCTGGGTCAACTCTGCAATTTTATTTTTATAGGCTTCAATCTCATTTCTTAAAGATTGAATATCTGCCTTGGCTTGATTAAATTGTTTGGTGGTTAATTTATTGTTTGACAACAAAGATTTAATTTGTTTAATCTTGGCCTCAAGATCTTGGTCTTTGGCTTCGAGTTCTGAACTTAAGCTATCGTTTTCAGAACGCAACGCATTTAAATCGGCTTCGCTTTGAGCCAACTCAGCTTGTAATGCTTTTTTGTCGTTACTCAATGCTACATTTTGTGCAGTCAGTTCTTCGTTTTCTTTTTTGCCCATCATCATATTGGCAAGAATGCCAATATTTAAGGCCAATAAAATCCCGATTAAAACGAGTAGATAGATTTTACTTTTTTTGTCTTTGTTTTGCATGTCCATGATTTAAACAGTATTTGATTCAAATATA
>JBEIKN010000194.1:0-3884 GCA_040379725.1 Flavobacteriales bacterium | reverse complement strand
CGCTTTGGTTGGAAAGGCCCTTATATGATTACTGAGTGGGGCCCAAATGGCCATTGGGAATCTCCAAACACTCAGTGGGGAGTGTCAATAGAACAAACCAGTACAGAAAAAAGACAGGTTTATCAAGAAAGGTATCAAAAGTATATTTGGCCCAACAGAGCAAAATGTTTGGGTTCATATGCATTTTTATGGGGCGCAAAACAAGACTACACTGAAACTTGGTATGGCTTGTTTAGTAAAGACAATCTTGTTACAGAACCCATTGATGCACTTGAAATAGCCTTTACCGGCCGAGCCATAAAAAATCCTTCGCCAGCAATTGATTCTTTCAAAGTCAATCAAAAACATATGCAGGATAACCTGCATTTAAAAACTGATTTTGTATACTCAGCTCAGGTATATCCTAATGTCTTAGCAGCACAGCAAGGTGCTAAATTGACTTATACTTGGCGGATCATACAAGAGAGTACCGATAAAAAATCAGGTGGTGATTTTGAGCAATATGCTGAAGAAATTTCAGGTTTGATCAAGCAAGGAAAAACCACTGACAAAATAGCATTTAGAGCACCACGCACTGCAGGCGAATACAGGTTGTTTGTGACCATCAAAGGCAATCAAAAACTCGCTTATGCCAATTTTCCTTTTAAGGTCGTGGAGCCCTCTAAAACAGATAAACCTTCGAGGTTAGTCAAATGGAAACACACAGATATAAATGACTTTTACAACCCATGAACGCTAATAAGAAACTTTATACATTGATTGGGTGTTTGTTTGCCTTTATGACTTCGGCAAATGCGATAGCGTTAACTGATTCCACTAAAGTTGTACCGCTTAAAACGTATGTTTCAACCTTTAAAACACCTTTCAATAGCCTTGATCATTTTACGGTTTCTGGCTACTATCGTTTTTTGGGGAATTACAGACAAATGACGGATGCCTACGCGCACATGGCCAATAATAAAGAGGCCATTTTTATAGGAGATGATGCGCAAATACCTCAATTCATGTTGAATTTGAGTGGCTACACAGATAAAAATACATCGTTTGGGACGGATTTGTATATGTGGACCCCGCTTACAGGTGTGGGGCAAGCCGAAAATGTTAAGGGACTTAATTTAGGGGTTAGCTTGTATGGCAACTTCAAAACACGCATTGGTAATCTGAATGTTAGAACAGGGGGTATCAATTGGTATTCCATGACGCCTTTTACATTTCAAACCAATAAAGGCTATGACCGCTACAGCTTATTTGAACGCAATCCATGGGATCCTAATACTGCGCAAATAGATGATCGTTACAAAACATTTTACAGTAAAGGGGCAATCAATCAAGACCAAAGATGGGGTAATCAAGCTTTTCAGGGGCTGATTATTGATGGTACTGAATTGCCCAATCATACAGCATTAAGCTTAATGCTGGGTAAAACACAATTTGATGGTGGCTACAGCCCAATTCCAAATTATGCTTATGGCGGAAAGTTTAAAAAGTACTTTGATGACAATAAAGCCAGTGTATCAATCAATACCTTTAATTCAACAGCAATCATTGATTCTATACAACTCAATACGGCTGGTTTTAATATGTTGACCCTAGAATATGCCCATCAGTTTAAATCATTTAAATTGTATTCTGAGATGGGTATGGGAAGGCGTTTTGCCAATGATATCAATCAAAAATGGGGCGAAGCCCTTTCCGTTAAGCTTAGTAGTTTGAAAAAACACCTCCCCATTGAAGTGCATGCATACAGGGTGAGTCCTAGGGTTTTAAATAACAGTGCGATATTCATTAACTCTTCTATTCAACAAAGCACTGTAGTTCAGGCCGGACAAACTCAGCCGGTGCTAATGCCTGTTGCCAGTGCGGTGTTGCCGATCGGGCAATTGTCTAATAACCGCCAAGGTATTGATATCAATGGTACAATAAGCTATCGCAAATGGAAACACTCTATAGGCTATTCAGTGGCCAGTGAGATCAATGCATTGAGTAGCCAATTGAATTATACCCATGCCTTTAATGCCTTGCCACTTTCGAGATTTTGGCGCTGGGATTTTCCGAGCAATGTAGGTCCCTATGGGCAGTTGAATAAACTCTACCGTTCCGTGTTTGAAACCCTTGTATTGACAGATGTTGATGCGCAAGGTGTTCCCCTGCATAAAAAGCAGTTTAACACTTTAGAACTGAATTCGAAATATTCAAGCGTCTTATTTGGTAAACCATTGTACTTGTTTTATCTAGGTTCATTTAACTCTGTTCAAAACCATTTTTCGCCCATGCTGGTGACATCAGAAAAAGCGTTGCTCAGAACTTATGACCATCAAATAGAGTCTTATTGGAAAGTTCAGAATCACCTGGTTTGGACCAATTATATTAGTTATGAGCGCGTAGTGGCTAATTATCAGACAAAAACGGATACAGACAGCAGACGACCTAAAAACCAAATGGGCTATGCTTTAGCAACTGGTTTTGATGTACAATTGAGTAAATCAGTAGGTTTGTATTTGCGTCACAGATTCATGAATTACCGCGATAAGAGTTTTGCAAAAGACCACTACAAAGGACACGAAACCACCATAGAACTTAAAGCCTTTTTTTAAATGCATTCCATGATCCAATTTAAACACATATTAACTGTATTGATCTTGCTCTTTGTATGGCAAATACAAGCACAAACAGTAAAGAAAGTCACCTTTGTTGGCGGCGCTCGTTCTGAGATGACTGGGGCGCGTTTTACCAGTAATGATTCAGTGCCAGATACCGTTACAAACAAGCGCAATTCAGGAGGATACGCTTTGGTAGACTTGGGTTTTAATATTCGCCCCAACAAACATACTGAGATTTTGGGCATGTACAGAATTCAAAACAAGTTTGGTGGATTTTGGGGCTCAGGAGTGAGTTTTGATGTTAGACAGTTATGGATAAAAGGGGTTGTTGCCAATGCGCTCAGGTATCAAGTAGGCGATATCAATATCAAACAATCGCCATTTACCTTGTATAATCACCATGCAGACCAATTTGATACAATGCCTAGTTTGTTTATGATTCAAAATCAAATTGTGTCTTATGATAAATTCTATTACGCAGACAACTCTTGGCGTATGCAAGGGGCGCATATCAATTTTGGATTAGATTTTTCAAAATACATTCAAGGCATTCAATGCAATGCCTTCATCAATCGACTCAATGCAACAAATTTTGCGAATATTCCTGACCGATTAATGCGTGGTTCTTCCATTGATGTCATGTTAAATGCTTCGCATCAATTGACTTGGCATAACAATGTTATTTTTGACGTGCCTGGTACCGTTATTACTGCGAGCAAATTTGTTAATGCGGTCAATTCGTTTGCTTACACATCAAAGCTAAAAATTGGTCAAGAACACATCAAACTTCACGGTGAGATGGCACTCAGTCAATATGCTTACAAAGGCGATTCTCTCTCACCTCAATTAAATGATTATGCCATCCGATTAGAAGCACACTACCACCATACTGCTTCTAAGCTAGATTTTGAATTGAACTATCTTAATGTTGGACCTGATTTTAGAAGTTTTGGAGCACAAAGCAAAGATGTTAATTACGCGCTTGAAAACTCATTGTTTAACCGTTACACCAATGCACAAGTATTGAGGCCAATTGCTTTTATGGATGTATTGGGTCAATCAAGTATTTACAACAGAACCATCAGTACCCAATTGATGCCAGACAATATCCTTTATAATATTGCTCTGCCATACGGGACGGCGACTTTCAATAGGCAAGGTCTTGGTATCAATATTAAAAAGCAATTGCCTAAAAAGCTCTATGCGGCTATTAAATACAATCTATTGTCTGAAATCAGAGGTCAAGGTACTTTGGCCCTCAGACAATTCCAAAGCGTGCAAGGG
>JBEIKN010000193.1:0-3897 GCA_040379725.1 Flavobacteriales bacterium | reverse complement strand
CCCTATATGAGCGACTACAGATACTATACATTAGATGGCGTATGGTCGAATGAAGCAACAGATTCTTTGGATTTGGAATTAACTTACGATGGAAGAATGGGGGGAGCTAACTCAAATTTAGGGTATCTGGATCATACACTCATTAAGAAAACAGAAGATAGTTTGTCGGTGCTATACAGAGCCTTTCCGGTCGATTACTGGCGTGTTTGGCCACAATTTAAAATAGGCTCTGGTAGTAAGAACGATAAACAAGGAAAACTGACCATCATTAATGCAAAAAAAGGAGATTATGTTTTAGCGATGTATGATGTGAATTTATCAGCGAGTCATTTTGAGCAAAGCCCTGAAACATTTAAAATGTTGCCGAATCCAACACAAGAAGCCTTTAAAATTGAGTGGCCAATAGCTTGGAATGTTTTTGATAAAACCGTTCAGATTCACAACCAAAAAGGGCAGTTGGTTTGCACTCAGCAAGTAGTAGCCAATAGCCCAAATTGTACAATAAATACGGCTCAATGGTCAAGCGGTGTTTATCAAGTTCAAATTGAATTTAATGGCTTTAAGCAAGCTCAATCTTTAATAAAAGCGCAATAAAAAAGGCGGAATAACCCGCCTTTAAAATCTTAGTCTATCTGCTATTAATTAGCAGTTGGCGTTTCTTCTTCAGAAGAAGCTAGTTCTTGGTGTTTAGGACGTGTCATAAACCATAGCAAACCTCCACCTATTACAAGGGCGATTTTAATGATCCATGCATTGTCTTCTCCCCATAAATAAATCCACATCAATAGTCTTGGAACCATGTTGAAGAAGTTGAGGACGATGGCCATGATGCCTAATATGGCAGCATACATGCCGATTTGGTTGAGTAGTCTCATATTGTTAAACTTTGTTAGCGAATTAAAAATAAATTAATGGATTAAACAAATTTGAGAAAGGACTTAATTGTCAAAGGGCAAGAAATGGTAGTCTTTGCTGTACCTCAACATTTGGTCTACAAACGATTCGTTGTAATCAATAGTAACATCCATTAGTTGGCCATTTTGATAGACTGGAACCAATTTGGGTTGAATAAACCCACGATAAGCCGCGATATCAAGTACTTTGCTGCGCTTTAGAACTTCTGTGTGTAAATTTGGGTCTACTTTGACGCCGTATTGTTCAACCATTTTTTTACCTTCAGCTTCATTGCCTGTTGATTTAATGGTTTGAATGCGTTTTAAGAGTTCTCCAAACAAAGCACGCAATTGAACATAGTCATTGATCACATAAAAGGTTTTGCTATCGCGCATTTTCTTTTCAATAACATTTTGAGCTTTGCCGGCTTCATACACCCATTGCGCAACCATTTGTCTATTGCGCATATGGTCTTCTTCAATGCTTTCGCCTGGTCTGAGTCTACGCAATTGAACCATCATGCCATTTCTAATGTACTCATCGTATTCTGCTTTTCCTACTTCAAGGCTAGGCATAACGCCAAGATCAACTAATTTTTGATCCATTAAGTAGTATAGGGCTACTAAATCAGCACGCGCTTCTTCGAGGGTTGATCCGTATTGTCCTAAGTTGTCTTTGGTGACGCCTTTGTTCATTTGACCGCTTGCGTGACCAATCACTTCGTGAAGGGCAGTGTGTAACTTACCAGCTAATTGACCATGTAATTCAGCTCTTTTAACTTCTTCATCTGAGTAACAGAATTCTTTAAGCAAACCACCTGAATTCGCGTTGTTATAAGCTTCTACTATAT
Organism: Flavobacteriales bacterium; assembly: GCA_040379725.1. Taxonomy (GTDB): domain Bacteria; phylum Bacteroidota; class Bacteroidia; order NS11-12g; family UBA955; genus JABMMZ01. Next base: position 2,153 of record JBEIKN010000193.1, on the reverse strand, counting down.
TGCCCAAACTAACAGATTTAGACCCATGTTTTTCTCTGATCCATTCGGCATTGGGCAAGTTGATTCCAATTGCGGTTGGAGGGGCTAAGTCTCCACCTTCCATGACCACATTAACGACTTTATATGTAATACCAGTAACGTTTTGTTTTTTATGAGAAGGCTCAATAGGAGAATTGTCTTCAAACCACTGTGCGTTTTGGGCCAATGTGCTCATGCGTTTAGAGGCTTCAAAATCATTGATTTCAACGGCGCTTTCAAAGCCAGCCCTCATGCCTATAGCATCGTGGTAAACTTCAATAAAACCATTAATGACATCAACTGTGCTGTTGACATCCTTCACCCAAGCGATGTTGTAATTATCCCATGTTTTTAAGTCCCCGGTGGTGTAAAATGCGATGAGTAGTTTAAGGGCCTCTGCTTGTTCTTTGGTCTCTGCAACTGCTACTGCTTTTTCGAGCCATTCAACCATTTTGCTAATAGCTGCAGAATACATGCCGCCAATTTTCCAAGTTTTTTCTTTAATGGTATTGCTGTTGTTATCTTTTACTAGGCAGGAGTTCAATCCCCAGCTTAAGGGTTCAACAGTATCGTTTTGTTTTTTACTGGCATAAAATGCCTCCACTTCTTTTCTGCTCAAACCTTCATAAAAATGGTTGGCTGAAGCCGCAATAGGATCAACACCGTCCGATTTATTGACGCGTTTAGCATCCGTTGCAGGGTTAAATAATAACTCAATGGCCCATTTTTTAAAGGCTGAAGAGTCCATTGATTGTGGCAGAGGCCAAGAGGCTTTAGGGGCATTGGCTATGATTTGTGTAAAGTAATCTGAAGAGAATTCAGGTTGGATTTTGGTTTCGGCATAATGATGGTGTATGCCGTTGCTCATCCAAAATCGTTTTAAGTAAACTTCAAATCGTTTGAAATCATCGTGGTTTCTGTCGCCTTGATAATTCAGATAAAGGCTTTCCAAAAAGGCTCTTAATCTTAGATTGTTTTTGTTGTTTTGATCGTAGATGATATCTCTGCCACATAATGCAGCTTCACTTAAATAGTATACCAATGCTTTTTGTTGTAAGCTCAATTGTTCAAAACCATTGACTTTATATCTTAATAAGGCAATGTCTGCAAAACGATTTGGGTCTTGGTATAGCGGGAATACTACAGTTGCTGGGTAACTTACACCAGCTGTTGAATTGCTTTTATTTTGGCAGGCAAGTGCCAAAAGCGCAATCATAAACGGGGCAATTTTATGGGCTTTCATAAGATTAAAAAGGATGGTCTAGTTTTAAATGGATGGCTAATTGACTGAGGTCTTCAATCACTTTGTTGTTTAATGGAATGCCAGTTAAAGAGCGGATTTTATGGGCTGCCGCTTCTGGTTCTCCTGGAATAATAACAGGATGTTCAGGGTTTATAGGGGTTGCTGATTTAAATCGATTGATCCATACATCCATTCTGTTTTTGAATTGATTCATTTCCATGAATCCATCGATGTCAATGGCGCCAATGAAATGGCCTAAGCCTTTGCCAGGTAAATCTGGTAATACGGGTAAAAAGGCTACAAAAGGGGGTACCCAGGGTCCAAAATTAGCCCCTGATAAAACGCCACTTAAAATATCAACCAATGCGCCAAGGCCATATCCTTTATGAGACCCATGGTCTTTGTCGCTGCCTAATGGCAACAAATAGCCTCCACCTTTTAAATCTTTTGGATCTGTAGTGCTTTCGCCTCGTTTATTTTCTAACCAACCTTGAGGAATTGGTAATTGTTTGCGTTCTGCTATTTCTAATTTTCCGTTGGCTGCCGCACTACTGGCCATGTCTAGAACAAAAGCAGGTTCATTGCCGGCAGGTATGGCAAAGCACACAGGGTTAGTGCCGAGCATACGTTCTTTACTATTGGTAGGAGCTACTAATGGGCTAGCATTGGTCATGGCCAGTCCAATAAATTGGTGCTCCAAGGCCATCATCGCATGGTAGGCCGCAATGCCAAAATGATTACTGTTGGTTACTGCGCCTAGTCCATTGCCATGTAAATGAGCCTTTTCAATGGCAATTTCCATGGTTTTTGGACCAACCACTAAACCAAGTCCAGAATCGCCATCAATGGTGAAATTGCCTTTTTTATCTCTAATAATTGTTATGTTGGGTTG
>JBEIKN010000192.1:0-3915 GCA_040379725.1 Flavobacteriales bacterium | reverse complement strand
GGATCACTACATTAGGGCGTTTGCCATCTTCATAGTGAAACAAATTTTTGGCTAATTGTTGGGTAATTGTGCTTGCACCTCCTGAAGACCCCAAAGCAACAACTGCACCAACAAAACGCTTTAAATCAATTCCTGAGTGTTCGTAAAACCTTTCATCTTCTGTAGAGATCAAAGCATCGAACATTTGTTTTGGTATATCTTTATGGCTTAAAGTAGAACGTTTTTGAATATAGTATTGTCCCATTAGAACACCATCCTCACTATATAGCTCACTGGCTATAGCGCTCTTAGGATTTTCAAGTTCTTCAATATCTGGCATGGAGCCTAAAATGCCAAAATTGACCAATATAAAAAATACCGGAATGAATAATATTGAGATCAAAAACCATTTCCAAAATTTTTTAGTTGGGCTTGAGTTGATGTTTGAATTCATGGTGTATTAAAACTTATAATTGGATTGATAAAACGACTGGTAGTCTGAAAGCACTTTGTCACCAATTAAAATACTAAAATTGTCTTTACTGATGAGGTATTGATGTTGAGCGTTATCCAATTTGGCCTCTTCAAAAAAGGCTTTATTGTCTTTAATTTGATTGTAAAACTTTTTAGCCACATCGTATTGTCTGAAATGATTCACAATCAAAATCTGGTATTGATCGCCTAATAAAGAGGTGGTGACTCTGAGGCCTTCGTCTGCAAAATATGATTTGTTGTAGTTAATGAAGGCAATTTTAAGCGCAGTCATATCGGTTTGCTTCGGCACCAATATCATATAAAAATGCTCTGCCTGTAAATCAAACTTGTATTTTGAAGCAGTCAATGCTTCTTCTTTAATTTCGCCTGTTTTAATTTTAATGAGGTGAATGGTCTGTGCGGATTGTTCGGCTATTGGCGTTGATGGATAATTATCAACGATGGCTTGAAGTTTCTCTTGAAACACCTTTAACTGACCTTGTTCGCCAAATACTAAAGCTTCTAGATAATCAAATTGAATCTGCAATGGGTTGCCCGGATATTGCGCATCGTTTTGCTTTTTACATTCAAGCACAATGGCATATTGTTTTTGCTTGTAGGCCAAATATGCTTTTTGGTAAAGTTGATCCACCGCCTGATCCACATCTAAAACAATTGTGTTTAAGGAATCATTGCCATTGCCTTCTTGTGTTAAAACCTTCAAAAACACACTCTGTGCATCCTTTTGCTTGATCAATTCAACATACTCATTGAACTTAGCCTCTTGATGTTGGTCCTTGCAAATTCTGGCCAATAAATACCAGGCATTGATTTGGAACTTGTTATCAGGAAATTTACGGTTGAGTTCTTCGAGTAATTTCTTAGCTTTTTCTGGCTCTTTTAAAGATTGATAATACACATTGGCACCCAAAAAATATGACTCTGCAAGTTCATCCAACATCTTTTGTTTTTCTTGTTTGCTGAAAGGAATATTCTCATAATATTTCTTGCGTTCAGCTGGCGCTTTATCCATGGCAGATTTTTTAAGCTCGCTGCCTAGATCATTGTTCTTTTGTTCTTCATCGATTTTTTTCCAAACCTCGGTTTTATTGCTGCTTATGGCCCAATAGTCAGTTAATTCTCTATTGCCCCAAATCCTTTGAAAATCTTGATAACCCTTGGTTTTGGCAGACATATTATAAAATGGAAAATTGGTAGAAACTGTATTTCCACCCATACCATTGTTGTTGTCTATCAGTTGCTGCTGATTCTTTTTTTGTTCTTGTAATTGTTTTTCTTGTTCTAGTCGATCTTTATCAGCCTTAATGAGTTTATCGATGGTTTTCTCCCTCAGTTTTTCATTGTCAGCCAAACGCAATAAAGAATCTTTCTCGCGAATATTCACTAAGTGTTTGATCAATTCATTTAAGACCAAATTTTTATCTTGAATGCTCTGGTAATCCGGATGCTTAGGGTCTACTGTTCGAGCAGAAGAATCATAATACACTTGAGCATTTTCGTATTGCTGAGATTTGAAATACAAATCTGCCAAAGCCATGTATGCCGAACTTTTGATGGCCATATCAGACCCCTTTGCCCTTAAGCAATTGCCATACTCTACAATGGCTGCAGCAGGATTATTGTCAAGGACTTCCAACTGCCCCAATTCAAAATAAATTTGATCAAAGTAGTCAATGTTTTTATCGTCTCTCAACATATCCCTTAAGAGCGTTTTAGCCATCTTAATCTCGCCCTTGCTCTTAGGATTAATGGCTTTGGCCATATTCAATTTGGCATTGAAAGCAAACTGGTAAGGTGGATTCAACTTTACCACTTTTTTGTATTTCTCAGTGGCTTTAAGATTGTTCTTGCTAAGATTATACAATTGCGCTAACACAAAATTGACACGCACCTTCTGCAACTTGTTCTTTACCGTGGGCAAAACCGATTCAAGCAACTTAATTGCTTGAGGATATTTCTTTACCTTGATCAAAATAGCAGCTCCAGCCATGTCAAGTTGGGGCTTGAGTTTTATTGGGAGTTCTTTTTTGTTAGAGAGTTTTGTGTAGAGGGCTTCTGCATCTTCTATTTTCCCCATCAACAAATAGGTGGTTAAAATATTGATTTGGGCCTGATAAGCACTTAATACCACTGACGGACTTACCGGGCCTGAAGCAGATTTGCTACTTGACAAACCAGCAACATACTCATACACTTCAACAGCTGCATAAAAATCGCCTTTATACAACTGAGCATCTCCCATAAGCAGATAGCAATCATCTACCCATTTGCTCTTTGAATGCTTGTCAATGACAAAAGAACATTTTTTAAGGACCTCATCCATTTTAGACGCATTGCCTTTTAAGGCGCTTTGATCCAACATTGGATAAAGAGTAATGACGTCTTTGAAGTTGTCTTTGTATCCGGTTACAACGTCCTCTTTGGCAGTTTTTACCAACTCATTGGCATTGTAGTAATAATTGTAATGCGAAACAGAATTATGCCATTGAATAGAAACCCATGACTGTGCTTTGGCATCAAGCACCAGTAAAACCAAAAAAAGATATAGGAAATTTGGCCTTGACAATTTTTATTCTTTTGAAAAACCTATTAACTTTGAAAACGCAAATTTATTGTTTGCTCATCACATTTTTACATGGAAAAGAAGCAAAATAGAAGAAAATTGCTAAAGCAGCTCAGCAACAGCTACAGACTGTTGATCATCAACGAGCATAATTTGCAAGAAAAGACCTCTATTAGCTTAACGCCCTTTAACTTTCTATTGATTGGCTCAGCCGGTTTGCTATTGTTTTCATTATTGAGTTGGGGCATCTATACCCTATTTCCTGATGTTAAAGACTATGCACCTGGTTCTGGCCAAACCTTTGATGGCAGGATGAAGAATGAGGTGCTCAGAAAAATCAGCACACTTGAAAGTGAATTAGAAATGGCTCAAAAACGCGAACAAGCCATGAAACAACTCATCAGTGGTGTCGATATAACAGCCTACGACATCCCATACAAAGCGGATGCTTCACAACAAGAAACCTACCCTAAAGTTGCCGAAAACAATTCAACAGAACAGGCGGCACCAGATTCAAGACCAATGAACAACATTGGCAGTGCAGAACCTATTGAACAAGACATACTTGGCAGTGACTTTTTGTTTTTTACGCCCATATCTGGCAAAATTGACAAATCATTTAGCGCCCAACACCCATACATTAACGTTACGCCTCAGCTTGACGAAACCATTAAGGCCACTATGGATGGCACTGTGGTATTAAACACTTGGACACCTGAATTTGGCTACATCATCCAAGTTCAACACGCCAACAATTGGGTGTCGGTATACAAATACAACGCAGCAGCCTATAAAGAGGCTGGCACATTTGTAAAATCTGGCGAGATTATTGGTATCACTGGCTACACAGACAAAAGCAATCCCAACAAAAACCTTCG
>JBEIKN010000191.1:0-3961 GCA_040379725.1 Flavobacteriales bacterium | reverse complement strand
GTATTCTAACCAGCTGAACTACCACACCTTCTGGTTTTTTAGGAGTGCAAATATACTCGAATTATGAATAAAACAAAAAAATTAAGAGAAAATCTTTTCGTTTTCTAGATCTAAGGATTTACCTAATACGTCTGACACCAATTTAAGCTTAGCCGTTAAGGATTTGAATTGATCAAAATACAAAGATTGGGCCCCATCAGACAAAGCCTCTTCAGGATGGTTGTGAACCTCGAGCATAATGCCGTCCGCACCAGCCATTAATGCAGCCAAAGCCATAGGACTCACCAAATCTCTGTGCCCCGTTGCTTGACTAGGGTCTACAATCACAGGTAAATGACTCACAGATTTTAATAAGGGCACAATGCCTAAATCAAGGGTGTTACGGGTAGCGTTTTCAAAAGTTCTGATGCCACGTTCACACAAAAGCACCTGATCATTGCCACCTGATAAAATGTATTCTGCCGCCAACAACCATTCTTCCATGGTGCTGCTCATGCCGCGCTTTAGCATAACAGGCTTATTGATTTTACTTAAGCCCCTCAACAATTGGTAGTTTTGCATGTTGCGGGTACCCACTTGTAAAATATCTGCATATTGGGCCACTTCATCTATAAGGTTGGTGTCCATCACCTCTGTAATCACAGATAAATTGTATTTGTCTGCTGCTTTACGGAGTAGAACTAAGCCATCTTTCTTTAAACCTTGGAAGGAATAAGGAGATGTTCTAGGTTTGTAGGCGCCACCTCTAACAACTTTAACCCCTTGTTTACTTAAAAATTCACAAATGGTAAAGATTTGATCTTCATTCTCAACAGCACAAGGACCAGCAATTACACTCACGGAACCTTGTCCGATTTGAGTGTTTTTAAGCTGAATAAGGGTATCTGACTGCTTCCACTCTCTAGAGACTAATTGATAAGGTTTGCGTTTGCCTTCCATAACATTAAAAACAAAAAATGATGATTAAAGTTCAGTATAAATAAGTTTAAGTTGTATGCCTTGATCAACAACACGTTTTCTGCTATCAATCACCATGCGCGAGGGCGCAATAGGTAAATCACTAGGTACTATCAGATAAAGTCCTTTATTGGTGTTTTTGCCATTCACCTGATAATCGGTAAACAAGCTCTGCATATGACGCGTTATGTAAAATTTGTATTCGTTCTTAACGGCATCGTATTTGCCGCCATAGAAAGCCTCAAAATTGTCTAAAATTGGGGCATTTAAACCATTGTCTAGGTCTGGTTGAACAATCAATAAACGCGAAGGTAAAGAGAACGGAGACGCATAAGTGCCAGCCAATGGGCGAATAATCAATTCAGCCTTACCAATGGCGATTTTCTTTGAGGTATTTTTAATGATGCTAAATAAGTTCGGAAACTGTATATGTGTTTTTGCTCCAGTCATGGCTTGCACATAACTTGTGTCAAAATCTGATGACGATGAAGCCGATTTTTGCATAGCAATTGAAGCATTCAAATTGCTGGTTTGGTATGCTGAAAAACGTTTCGCGTTATCAATGACTTTAAAGTCAGATTGCAAGCTGTCGTTGTAATAGATTCTAATTTTACTTAGACTACCTCTTAGATTGATTGCAGGAATGATTCCAGCGCCAATAGCAGGGGTTTGATCAGGCACTAAAGCAATGCCTTTGAAGTATTGGATAAAATTGTCATTTGAATGCAAATCATTTAGAGAAGCATTGAATAATTTTTGAGCGGCAGCAGTACTTAATTTAATGGTAATACCTGGCGCAGATTTCACGCGTTTACCCAATTCTGTGATGTAGATACTATCGCTTAATTTAACGCTACCATTAAATGCGCCAATTGGAGTAGGATCATAGGATAAGGTTTGGTTGCTATGGGTAACTGAACTACCCATGTTTTGATTCAACTCGTATACTTTAAAGGATAGCGGACTGTTCAAATCGCCGTAATAGGCAATGTTAGAGGTGTATTGCAACATCAAAACCACTGAATCTAAAGTTTCAGTCGAAATCACCTTGTCTATTTGCGGTAATTTGAACTCACAAAAAGTCGATGCTTTGTAAACCCCAAATACAGGGTCGTTGATAACACCTAATAAGTTATGGCTTAAACTGTCTGTTTTTAGGGAATCTTCGCGAACAGTTCTGCTCGAAATTTGAAGACTATCACTGAAAGTATAGCCATCAAACCCTTGAGTACCCTCATTGCTGAGAAAAATATTGTCGTTGTATTTCTTACAAGCAGAAAAAACGAGCAGGACAAGAAAAACGCTTAGGACAGTTTTTGTGTTCACCACTGCAAACTAAACAATTATTTAGCAGAAGTCATTAATTGTTCGTAGAAAGCGTAATATTTTTCACCGATATTATCGTTGTCGTGAACCATATTGGGTTTGGCTTTGAACAATTTAGCCAATTCTGGATCCAATTTAGAACTGCAACAATCTACTACAGCATCGGCATGTTTTACGCCACCCATGTGCATGCTTTTATTATCGCCTTTTCCGAAGGTTTCTAATTGTTTATCAGGAATTTCGTTAAGGGTAGCCTTGCGAGCAAAGTCTTTACCCAAAGTTTCTTTGAATTCATTTTCAAAAACAGAGTAAACCACTTTTGAGTTTTTGAAGACAGGCTCATCTTTGTATAATGTCTTTAAATAGGCAGGAATCAAGCTGGTCATCCAACCATGACAATGAATAATGTCAGGGGCCCAACCTAATTTTTTAACCGTTTCTAGCACACCTTTACAAAAGAAAATGACGCGCTCATCGTTGTCATCAAAGAATTTGTTTTTATCATCGGTGAATACAAATTTCCTGTGGAAGTAATCTTCGTTATCCAAGAAATATACTTGCATTCTGGCTTCCGGTAATGAAGCCACTTTAATCATTAATGGATTGTCTTTGTCATCAATAGAAATATTGATACCACTTAATCTGACCACTTCGTGTAGTCTGTTGCGTCTTTCGTTGATTACACCAAAGCGTGGCACAAGTACCCTTATTTCATGGTCTTTTTCTTGAATGGCTTGTGGTAAAAATCTTGAAATGGTAGCAACTGGAGAATCGTTTAGAAATGGTGTCATTTCCGATGACACGAATAGTACTCTTTTCTTAGTTTGGCTCATATTCGTTGGTATTTGGGGAAATCCGGACTACAAAGATATTACAATTTTTCCTCAATTTATGAAATATAAACCGATAAAATTTTTAATAAAACACGAAGAACATTGGCATTAAATATATCATCTAATATATATGATAAAATGAATTAGGGGTGTAAAAGACAAGATTTGACCTAAAAAAAACGCTTGTATAATTCAATTAATTTTATTATGTCAAAGTGTTGGCGCACAAAATCCAATCGCGGTCTAATGCTTTTTCCTTTATTTTGCATGCTATGATCAATATGACCCATTTGATTCAAGCCTATGCTGAGCAACACAGTCAAGCAGAAGCAGATTATTTATATGCTTTGAACCGATATACCCACTTAAATGTGCTAAAACCTCGCATGTTGAGCGGGCACATTCAAGGGCGATTTTTAGCCTTGTTAAGTCAATTGATGCAGGCTCAATACATTTTGGATATAGGAACGTTTACAGGCTATTCAGCTTTGTGTTTAGCAGAGGGTTTGGTTGCTGATGGGATGGTACACAGTATTGACAACAATGAAGAAACGACTCAGATTGCTCAAAACTTTATTGCTCAATCGCCCTATGCTCAACAAATAGTTTGTCATGTGGCTGAAGCCAAGACATGTATTCAAACACTGAATCAATCGGTGCCCTTTTGGGACATCGTATGGATGGATGCCCACAAAGCAGATTATGATGCGTATTTTGAATTGTGCATAGATAAAGTAAAACCGGGCGGATTAATACTTGCAGACAATGTTTTATGGGATGGTAAAGTAGTGGATCAAACAGCTCTTGAAACTGATAAAGACACCATGGCCTTGCATGCATTCAAT
>JBEIKN010000190.1:0-3965 GCA_040379725.1 Flavobacteriales bacterium | reverse complement strand
GAAAATCCTTACATTCTTACCAATTCTAGCGCCCTCAAAAATGGTAGCACCAGAACCAATCCAACTGCCTTCACCAATTTCAACATTCTTGTGAATGGTAACAAATGGGTCTATCACCACATTTTCGGCTACTTTTGATTGTGGGTGAACGTATGCTAATGGTTGAATCATGATTGAATTTACTTTTAAAACAAAAAAACAGCGTCTATCCCCTAATTATTTAATTTTAATGATTTGAGCCATCATTTCTGCCTCGCTCACCAGTTTTTCGCCAACATAGCAACGGCCTTTCATTAAACAGATGCCTCTGCGAATTGGATCTAACAATTCTAATTTCATGACCAAGGTATCGCCGGGTACCACTTTATCTTTGAATTTGGCATTATCGATTTTCATAAACAATGTGGTATAGTTTTCTGGTTGATCAACCTCACTCAAAATCAATACACCTCCAGCTTGAGCCATGGCCTCTAATTGTAATACACCAGGAAAAATTGGATCCCCAGGAAAATGCCCATTAAAAAAGTATTGATCGCCAGTAACATTTTTAACTGCTAAAATCTGGGTTGGTGTTTTCTCGATGATTTTATCTACCAATAAAAACGGATGCTTGTGTGGCAAGAATTTTGAAATATCCTTGTAATCGTAAATGGGTTTTTTATTAGGGTCATAAATGGGTGCATCTGATTGCGCTTTTTTCTTGTTCAATTTGATCAAAGCTTTGATTTTTTTGGCAAAAGCAACGTTTGAAGCATGACCCGGTCTGGCTGCCATAATTTGTGCTTTTATTGGCATACCAATCAGCGCTAAGTCGCCTAATAAATCAAGCAATTTGTGTCGGGCTGGCTCATTTTGAAACCTCAATTCCAAATTGTTTAATATACCTTCTTTTCTAACTTCAATTTTAGGTTGATTAAACACTTGGGCCAATCTTTCCATTTCACCATCCTCAACCACTTTATCAACTATGACAATGGCATTATTTAAATCCCCTCCCTTTATTAGATTATTTGACAACATGATTTCCAATTCATGTAAGAAACAAAAGGTTCTGCAACTGGCTATCTGGGATTCAAATTCATTCAAATTGGTAATGGTAGCATGTTGACTACCCAATACAGGACTATTGTAGTCCACCATTACTGTGGCACGGTAATCGTCTAATGGCATTGCAACCATTTCAATGCTGTTTTTGGTATCATTGTAATGGACATTGTAAGGCACTTGAAAATACTCTCTTTCGGCTTCGAGTTCAACAATACCAACTTGTTTTAACAAGTCTACAAAAGGCATTGAACTTCCATCCATGATGGGCATTTCAGGGCCATCAATTTGCAATAAAACGTTGTCAATTTCAAGACCTACTAAAGCAGCCAAAGCATGTTCAACAGTGCTAATTCTTGCGCCGTTTTTTTCCAAAGTTGTACCCCTTGAGGTATCTACGACCAATTCGCAATCGGCTTCTATAATTGGTTGCCCATCTATATCAATCCTTTGAAATTTATACCAGTGATTAGCCGCTGCAGGCAAAAAGGTTAAATTGACTTTGGCGCCAGTATGCAAGCCCACGCCTGAGATAGTAACAGCTTGTTTAATGGTGGTTTGTTTCATGATTTCGTAAGTTCTTTTATGCGTTGTTCTAAAGCTTGAATGCGTTTTTCGAGGTTTGGCAAATTGCGCAAAACCACTTGTGTTTTAAAGGCTTCTTTAATGGGTTGAGCCGGACTTCCCATAAATTGTTGGTTGGGTTCCTTAATGGATTTAGGAATACCGCTTTGTCCACCAATTTGAGTCCCATCGGCTATGGTAATATGACCTACAATGCCTACTTGAGCACCGATGACACAGTGTTTACCAACTTTGGTACTACCTGCTACACCGCTAAGCCCAGCAATGACTGTATGTTCTCCAATTTCTGCATTGTGCGCAATTTGTACCATGTTATCCAATTTAACGCCCTTGCGAAGAATGGTTGAGCCCATAGTCGCTCTGTCCAAACAGCAATTGGCACCGGTTTCAACATGATCTTCTACTATAACATTGCCTATTTGTGGGATTTTAGCGTAGGAGCCATCTGGCGTCGGTGCAAAACCGAAGCCATCTGAACCAATCGCTGTTCCTGAATGAAAGATACAATGATTCCCTACAATACAGTCGGCATATAAGTTAACGCCAGAATACAAAATGGTATCATGACCTATTTGAGCATTACTGCCTACATAAACATGGGCATATAACTGACTATTATCGCCAATAATTGCATGATCTTCAACAACCACATATGGCCCAATGAATACATTATTGCCAATATTGGCAGTGGCAGACACAACAGCAGTTGGGTGGATACCAACTCTGTGCTTGTGCGGATTAAAATATTGATTCAAGACCATACAAAAACCATAGTAAGGCATAGCATGTCTGATGACTGTGGCCTTGACCGGTTTACTAATGTTTAAATCTTGTGACACAATGACTACAGAGGCATTGGTTTCGTACAAATGATTTTCGTACTTGGGGTTGGCTAAAAAGGTAACATCGCCAGCTTGACCTGACTCAATTTTACCAGCTGCTTTAACCACAACAGCGCCATCGCCTTCAAGTTTACCTTGAATCAATTGTGCTATTTCTGAAGCGCTTATTTGCATAGAATTTATAGGGCGAAGATACTATTTAAGGATAAAAGCTTAAACAATATTTTTTAACCGTTTGGTTTAAAGCCTTCAAATTATAGTTATCACTTGCATCAGTCACATCAAGTACCTCGCCCGATTTCATGAGTATGCGTATTGCCGTTTGTTTCTCGACTTTATAGGCATTATTAGCCAAGGTATTCATGGATGCAAAATAGGCGGCATCTTGTTCAGAGACTTTAAACCGTTTTTGAGCCAGTTGTTGAACAGCATCAATCTCTTTTGCAGAAAAGGCCTTACTCGAAATTTTAACCTTTGGCAAATGTCTATTAATGAGTGAATGTGACAATTTAGACAATACTTTGTCGTCGGCAAATTGCCATTGTTTGATGGCCGACAAGACATCTGCATCATCCAGCGCTACAAATTGTTCTAAGACTTCAGTCTGGTGCAAAAAAGCGTGTTTACTGATGGCTTTATTGAGGAAGAACTTCAGCGCTGGTGAAGCTGGCAAATCAATCCCTTGACGGCTTAATTCAGCAGCTCGCTTGATGATGTTGGTCAACATCACATCTGTCGCAACTACGGTTTTGTGCAGGTATACTTGCCAATACATTAAGCGCCTGGCAATGATGAATTTCTCTATACTGTATATGCCTTTTTCTTCAATGACCAATTCGTCATCAACAACATTTAACATATGAATGATTCGATCTGAGCCAATGATCCCCTCACTGACTCCTGTATAAAAGCTATCACGACCCAAATAATCCAATCTATCCATGTCTAGCTGACTAGAAATCAACTGATGTAAAAACGCCTTTTTGTATTGATTGGTAAAAATTTGGATACAAAGATCCAACTTACCCTTAAACACTTTATTCAATTCTTGCATCAACATCAGCGAGATGCTTTCATGCGGTACAGCTTGAATCAGTGCATGCTCCAATGAATGACTGTAAGGACCATGACCTATATCGTGCAACAAAATGGCACAATGCAGGGCATCGGTTTCAGCATCGCTGATTTTGACGCCTTTATCTTTGAGCACATCAATGGCATTCATCATTAAATGCAAGGCTCCCAATGCATGATGGAATCTGGTGTGGGTAGCGCCTGGATACACAATCTCAGTCATCCCTAACTGTCTGATTCTGCGCAATCTTTGAACATAAGGATGCTGAATCAAATCGTACACCAATTTGCTTGGGATGTTTAAAAAACCATAGACCGGATCATTAATGATTTTGTTCGTGCTCATTCAGGCAAAAATCCGCATAAAATGTCATATTTTAATGACTTAATTGTTAGATCACTTACAAAACATTAAATTCG
>JBEIKN010000189.1:0-3970 GCA_040379725.1 Flavobacteriales bacterium | reverse complement strand
CCATTGGCTGCCGAATATTTTATTTTTTATCATCTTTTTAGTGTTTGCCTTTAGTTTTTTTGGCGCATTCGAAATAGTGCTCCCAACGGCATTAACCAATAAGGTAGATAGACAAGCAGATAAGGGTGGATTTTACGGAATATTTTTCATGGCGCTTACCTTAGCCATTGTATCGTTTTCTTGCACAGGGCCTATTGTAGGATCTGTTTTGGTACAAAGTGCTGGTGGTGAATTTTCAAGACCAATTATTGCCATGCTAGGGTTTGGACTTGCCTTTGCTTTACCATTTTCTTTGTTTGCAATTTTTCCTAATTGGTTAAGCAATTTGCCAAAATCTGGTGGATGGCTAAACAGTGTTAAAGTGGTGTTTGGTTTTATTGAGTTGGCTTTGTCCTTAAAATTCTTAAGTATTGTTGATCAAACTTATCATTGGCATATTCTTGATAGAGAAGTGTATTTAAGTTTGTGGATCATCATATTCGGATTAATGGGTCTCTACCTTTTGGGCAAACTCAAATTCTCGCATGACAGTGATATGCCTTATCTTAAAGTTCCAAGATTATTGCTTTCAGTAATAACATTAAGTTTTGTTGTATACATGATTCCTGGATTATGGGGTGCCCCTTTAAAGGCTTTGTCTGGCTATTTACCGCCTATGAGCACACAAGATTTTGACATCAATCGCAGCATAAGAGAAGCTCAAGGTATTGAGGGCAATGTATGCAAAAAACCAAATTATAGTCAAGATTTTCATATAGCACATGGACTTACTGGATACTATGATTACGACGAGGCTGTTGAGTGTGCTAAATCACTTAAAAAACCATTGTTTATTGATTTTACCGGCCATGGTTGTGTGAATTGCCGTAAAATGGAAGAGATGGTATGGAGTGATCCACGCGTATTAAAATTATTAAGAGAAGAGTATGTTATTGCTTCTCTTTATGTGGACGATAAAAAAGTTCAATTACCTGAAAAAGATTGGTTCACTGGTCAATACAGCAAACGTCTAATCAAGACTTTAGGGCATAAAAATACTGAAATTGAGATCTGTTATTTCGGCAAAAACTCTCAGCCATTGTATTGCTTATTAGATGGTTCAGAAAACTTGCTACAAACACCTGTTGGTAGCGAAATCAATGACAAACAATTTGATACTGAAGAGTTCCTAAAATTCTTGGAAAACGGATTATCAGAATTTAAAAAGAAAAACAAATGAGTATTCAATCACATTTTGAAGAAGCACAATCTATTTTGAGTCAATTTATTGGCCAAAATGCAAACATTGAACAGCTTGAAAAAGCAGGCCAAATGATGGTTAAAGCTTTAAAAGAAAATCATAAAATCATCAGCTGTGGTAATGGTGGTAGTATGTGCGACGCCATGCACTTTGCAGAAGAATTAAGTGGTCGATACAGAAATGATAGACAAGCTTTAGCGGCGCTGTCAATCTCTGACCCAAGTCATATGTCATGCGTTGGCAATGACTATGGGTATGAATTTGTGTTTTCAAGGTATTTAGAGGCGGTTGGTCAAGCAGGCGATGTATTGCTTGCCATTAGCAGCAGTGGTAATTCTAAAAATATTTTAAAAGCCATTGAGGTAGCAAAATCTAAAGGCATCACTGTTGTTGGGCTGACCGGAAAAAATGGTGGAAAAATGGCGGAAATTTGTGATATAGAAATCAGAGCACCATATTCAGAATATGCTGATAGGGCTCAAGAAATTCACATCAAGTGTATTCACAGCTTGATTGATTATATCGAGCAACACATGTAATTATTTGATCACAATGATTTTCTTGTGATGGTGGCGTTTAGCAAAGCGATAATGCCTTTTGTTGTTCTGATACTGCATGCGTTTATATTGCTTAGCAGTTACCTTCTGGCCATTGGGTAAAACAACCATTGCTTTGTGTCTTCCGAACGAAGACATAAGAACAATTAGCAAACATAAAATTAGCCTATTCATAAGTTACTGTTTATTTTAGAAACGTTAGCTTCTAAAATTTATTGCACAGCTGTACTTATGAAGAGTGTATTATTGGTATTCAGGATCCAGTTCTTGCTCTTCATCCTTAACTGGCTCGTCACTCAAATCACTTGAAATTTCTTCTTCTTGAGTGGCTTTTGATGCTTTCTTTTTCTTATCTTTTTTTGATGCTTTTTTGTCTTCATTTGCCGCCTCATCTAAGCTGCCTTTATTGAGAATGATATTCTTGTACTCTTCTCTCTTTTTATCCCAGTAAAGATCATAAAACTCACTTTCCCACATGCTGCCCTTGCCTTCGTATACTTCGTGTAAGGGATGTACTAATTGATTAGCAAGCACTAAAGAGCGATCAAAGTTTTTATCATTGATATAAATTCTAATGGAATCTTCGATTTTTTCTAAGTCTGTGTTGATTTGAACAGCGCTTTCTTTTTTGTTTTCACCATCAATCATAAAAAAGGCGCCTAAACCTACTAAAACAATAACAGATACAGCTGCAATAATGCCATTTTGAAACTCAACCAAAAAAGCTTGAAAATTCTTGCCCTGTCTTCTCAGTTCGTCAGCTCTTTGTTTTCTTGCGGCTTGCTCTCTGGCTTCTTGCTCAGCTCTTTGTTTATCTGCCTCCATTTCTGCCCTTATTTTGCTTGCAGAATGACTATCATTGGAATCATCAGAATAAGTTCCGTTTTCAATATCTCTTGCAATGGCATCACGCTTTGCTTTGCTGGCGGCTAAACGCTCTTCTTTTTCTTGGTTGTACTTATCCATGAACTTATCATTAGATGTTTTAAAGTTTGGATTAGCTTTTTTATTGACATACTCATTTTTGCATTTGTTTGAGCAAAAAAGAATGGTTTCATCTAAATCACGATCATAAAAAGATTCTGTTTTGTAGTGATAACTATCACACATTGGGCAGTATGGAGAATTTGACATAATGGTTTATTGATTTAAGTTCGCAAAGATTGAATAAATATTAATTTAAACAAGTTTATTTTTTCATGAGATATAGAGACACTTATCAAGTCGTTTTGGGTAATCAAGGTATGAATCACAATTTTGAATTACAATGATGGTTAAGACGCACGGCTCTGCAGTATATGGGATAAATGCCCATACCATTACCATAGAGGTTAATGTCACGCCTGATGGTGCAAAGTTCTTTCTGGTTGGATTACCTGACAATGCAGTCAAAGAAAGTTGGACACGTATTACAACTGCCTTTAAGAATAATGGTTATCAATTTCCTAGAAAAAAAGTAGTGGTGAACATGGCGCCTGCTGACATTAAAAAAGAAGGCAGTGCTTATGATTTGGCTATAGCCATTGGTGTATTAGCGGCTGATGAACAGTTACCAATACAGGTTGATTTATCAAACTGTATCATGATGGGAGAACTCTCTTTAGATGGCTCATTGCTGCCAATTAGGGGGGCCTTGCCGATGACCATTCAGGCGCAACAAGAAGGTTATAAGTGCATTTTTATTCCCAAATCAAATGCCAAAGAAGCTTCTGTAGTTGAGGGTATTGAGGTGTTAGGCGTGACTCATCTAAATGACATCATTGAACACCTGAAAGGCATACGATTAATTGAGGCCGAACCTAAAAATCATGACTTGGTATTCAATCGGTTATTGGTTCAAGGTGATTTGGATTTCTCTGATGTACAAGGTCAGGACAACATTAAGCGCGCTATGGAAATAGCTGCGGCTGGTGGACACAACATCATTTTGATTGGACCTCCTGGTGCTGGAAAAACCATGTTGGCAAAACGATTGCCCAGTATTTTACCGCCTATGACGCTCGAGGAATCTCTTGAAACCACTAAGATTCATTCTGTAGCTGGCACCATTCATTTGTCGAGCGGAATTGTTGCCTTAAGACCTTTCAGATCGCCGCATCATACCATTTCTGATGTAGCACTTGTAGGTGGCGGTAACACGCCGCAGCCTGGTGAAATTTCTTTGGCACACAAT
>JBEIKN010000188.1:0-4013 GCA_040379725.1 Flavobacteriales bacterium | reverse complement strand
GCACGCAAACGCTCTGACCGCTATTTATTGCTTCAACGCGATGTTGACTATACGACTGCTAAAGCCATGTCCAGTTGGCCAATTTTTAATAAAGGCAAATACAAAGGCGGGTTCATAAAAATTGAAAAGTTTAAGCGTGAGCTGCCATTCGGATGGTTGGCCAGAAGAACCATAGGTTATTCAAACGATGCCGGCGTTAAGGTAGGGCTTGAAGGTTCATACGATACTTTGTTAACGGGTTCGGTAGGCAAACGCCTCGAGCAACGTATTTATGGCGGTGTATGGAAACCAGTTGAAGATGGCGAAGAGACAGAACCTCACAATGGTTTAGATGTCTATACAACCATAGACATCAATATACAAGATGTGGCTGAAAGTGCTTTGCAAAGATGTATGATCAGTAACAATGCTGATAGAGGATGTGCCATTTTGATGGAAGTAGGCACTGGAGCTATTAAGGCAATTGCCAATCTTACTCGTAATCAGGACAATACTTTTACAGAATCTGATAATTATGCTGTGAATGATTTTAGCGATCCAGGCTCCACCTTTAAGTTGATCAGTGCAATGGCTTTGTTAGAAGACAAGCACCTTAAAGTGAGCGATACGTTTGACATCAACTGGGGTTTATACGATCCCATCTTAAAGATGGAAGATTCGCATCCGCATTCAATTCGATTTGCTAGCTTTCAATACATTTTTGAAAACTCTAGCAATATTGGTATCGGAAGAACCGTCAATAAATACTACAAAAATAGTCCTGATAAATTCATCAAATATGCCTTGAATTTAGGCTTAGATAAACCGTTTCAATTTGACATTAAAACCAGACGATCGCCTTTGTTTAAAACGCCTAAAAGTAAAACCTGGAGTCATTTATCGCTTTCGCATATGAGCATAGGCTATGAAATGGAAGTTAGTCCGTTGCAAATCTTATCTGTATACAATGCAGTAGCCAACAATGGCAAATTGATGAAACCCTATTTGGTGAGCGAAGTCAAAGAATTTGGCAAAGTCATGAAGCATACCGAACCTGTTGTTTTAAATCCAAAAGTGTGTTCGGATTCTACCTTAAAACAACTGAGGTTCTTATTAGAATCGGTTGTGCAAAACGGTACAGGTAAAAGCTTAAAAGGCCTGGATTACAAAGTGGCTGGTAAAACAGGTACGGCTCAAATTGCCAAACCAGATGGTCGTGGTTACGACGAACGCATGCACAAAGCATCATTCGTTGGTTATTTTCCTTCGGACAATCCTAAATACAGTTGTATAGTGGTGATTAATACACCATCAGCCAACTATTATGGTGGATCATTAGCAGGTCCTGTAGTAAAAGAAATTGCCGATAAAATTTATAGCACAAATTTGAGTTTACACAAGCCTTTAAAAATGGGTAAAATTCCAAGTTTACCTGAGGTTAAGAATGGCTACAGAAATGACATCAAACAAGTCTTAAATGCTATCGGTATCAGTAGTCATCAAATTCAAGGTTCACTAGAAAGTGAATGGGTTAAGAGCGATTACAATGTGCAATCACTCAACTTAACTGAAATCCCAGTTGATGTCAATTTGGTACCTGATGTAAAAGGTATGGGTTTGCGTGATGCCCTGTATTTGTTAGAGAATCGCGGATTAAAAGTACAAGTTCAAGGCTATGGCCATGTAGTGTCACAGTCCATAACAGCCAATACAAAAGTGCTTAAAGGGGCCATTATACACTTGCAATTACAGCCATGATAAAGCATTTGAAACATATCGCAACTTATAAAGGCATTAAGGCCATACATGGCTCTGATGAGGTGCAGATATCTGCCCTTATATTGGATTCCAGAAAAGTCCAAAATGGCGCTGTGTTTTTTGCTGTAAAAGGTGTCAGCGTTGATGCGCATCAGTTTATCCCTAAAGCCATTGAATTGGGCGCCTCTGTGATTGTTTGTAGTGATTTGCCATCAACCCTAATGTCCCATATTACGTATGTTGTAGTGGATGATGTGCAACAGTCTGTAGGGTATTTTGCCAATGCTTTTTACGAGCAACCATCGCAACAAATGACCTTGGTGGGAGTTACAGGCACCAATGGCAAAACCAGTACCTGTACCATGTTGTACGAACTGTTTACTTCGTTGGGCTACAGTTGTGGTTTGATCAGTACTGTTGAATATAAAATAGGATCAACAACCTACCAAAGCACACATACCACACCTGATCCCATAACATTAACAGCCTTAATGGCTCAAATGCGCGATGCAGGTTGCAGCTATTGTTTTATGGAGGTGAGTTCTCATGCGGTTGTTCAAGGAAGAATCAACGGCTTGCATTATGCGGCAGCTGTATTCACAAACATTACCCATGACCATTTAGATTATCACAAAACCTTTGAGAACTACATCAAAGCGAAGAAACTTTTTTTTGATCAACTAGATGAAGAAGCTGTTGCTATTACCAACAAAGACGACCGCAATGGTTTGGTCATGTTGCAAAATACAAAAGCCACTAAGTATACTTATGCATTGCAATCAGCTGCTGATTTTACTTGTAAAATATTAGAAAGTGATTTCGAAGGCTTGTTATTGAAAATTGATCAAGAAGAAACATGGTTTAATTTGGTTGGAAAGTTCAATGCTTACAATTTATTAGCGGTGTATTCTACAGCGTTTTTACTAGGCGTTGACAAATTAGAAATACTCACTCATTTGTCAAAACAAGGCAAAGTGAACGGCCGATTTGAGGTGTATAGAAGTGCTGCAGGTAGAATAGGCATTGTCGATTACGCCCATACGCCCGATGCCCTTGAAAATGTTTTAAGTACCATTCAAGCCATACGCAGTAATAATGAACATTTGATCACTGTAGCAGGATGTGGTGGTGATAGAGATAAAGACAAACGCCCAATCATGGGGAAGGTTTGCGCGCTCAAGTCAGACAAGGTGATTTTTACCAGCGATAATCCACGTTCTGAAGATCCTCAAGCCATTATTCAAGGAATGCAGAAAGGGGTTGAACCCAGCGATTATAAAAAAGTGATGAGCATAGTTGACAGAGCAGAAGCCATCAGAACAGCAGTGGTTATGAGTCAACCAAGGGACATCATTTTGATTGCAGGCAAGGGCCACGAAACCTATCAAGAAATCAATGGCGTCAAACACCCATTTGACGATAGACAAATCCTCATTAACCTATTCAAAGACTTTTAAACTATGCTGTACCATTTTTTTACATATCTCGATCAACAATATGACATATGGGGTTTAGGTGTCTGGAAGTACATCACCTTTAGGATGGGTTTAGCGGTCATTTTATCGCTCACCATTTCAGCCGTATTTGGCAGACGTTTGATCAATGCCTTGCATTCAATGCAAGTGTCAGAGACCATCAGAGATCTAGGTTTGGCTGGCGAAGACAAAAAGAAAGGGACGCCGACCATGGGCGGCTTGATCATGCTGGGCGCCATTTTAATTCCAACTTTGTTATTAGCCAGGTTAAACAATGTATACGTGTTGCTCATGATTGCAGTAACCATACTTACAGGTTTGATTGGCTTCATTGACGACTATATAAAAGTCTTTAAGAAAGACAAAGAAGGCTTATCAGGTAGATTTAAAATACTTGGTCAAATCATAGTGGGTTTAGTGGTTGGATTGACATTGTACTTTAATAAAGCGGTAGTGGTTACCAATCATTTTACGGTCAAACAAGCCGTTGAAAACAACCTTGACACAGCCCACATGCAAAGACGCATCATACAAGGGCAGTTGTACTATAATCAAAATGAAAAATCACTCAAAACAACCATACCATTTTTTAAGTTTTCAGAGTTTGATTACAACAGCATCACCTCAGCCATGGGTCTGGATCACGACTATGCTTGGATCATTTATGTTCTGATTGTCATATTCATCATTACGGCGGTGTCCAATGGCGCTAATATTACAGATGGTATTGACGGATTAGCAGCTGGCACATCGGCTATAATTGGTACTACACTCGGGCTATTTGCCTTTGTATCGGGTAAT
>JBEIKN010000187.1:0-4081 GCA_040379725.1 Flavobacteriales bacterium | reverse complement strand
ATCCGCGCTACACCAATGATTTGGTGCATTATGATCGCAAGCATTCAGAAGACTTGAATGTAGATTTTACTTTTACAGCCTATAACCCACAATTTGACTTTGGATTTGGTTTAAGCTATACGCAATTTCAATATTCAGATTTAAGGGTTTCAAATGATTCGATGTTAAAGCACAGCGATAGTATTGAGCTTTATGTTAGCGTTAAAAATAGCGGTCAAAGACCTGGTAAAGAAGTTGTTCAATTGTACCATTCAGATTTAGTGGCCTCTGTTGCCCCTCCGGTAAAACAGTTACTTGATTTTAAAAAAATAGCCTTACAGCCCATGGAAGAAAAACAGTTGGTGTTTAAAGTGCGCAGAAAAGATCTGTCTTTGATCAACCAATACAATGCCAGCGTTACAGAGCCAGGCATATTTAAATTTCAGATTTCACAATTAAGCACCTTTGTTTATGTTCAATAAGTTTTTAATCGTATGTTTTTGCCTAGTAGGATTGTATGCCTGTAAACAGTCTGATCCACCTGCATTGGATACTGAAAAGGGCGATTTGTATTTTTCCGGCTATTACTGGAACTATAAAAATAAGACAACTCCTGCTGGCCCTGGCCCTAATTATTTTTTAGGAAACAAACAGGCTGCATGGGTTGATTCTGCTGGTCGTTTGCATTTGACCATTCAAAAAATAAACAATCAATGGGTGTGTAGCGAGCTCATCAGTGTTAAAAGATTTGGTTATGGGACCTATATTTTCTCGACTGATTCTGATGTGTCTGGATTTGATGAACGTGTGGTTTTTGGCGCTTTTACTTGGGATGATTATTCGTTCCAAAAGCAAGCCAACAGCGAAATTGATGTGGAATTTTCAAAATGGAATGTGGCTTCAGATACATTGTTAGTGACCTACAGTGTTCAGCCTGTTTGGTTTAGTAATCCTACGCCATATCAGGAGAGAAGTTTTAAGCCAAAATTGGCTAAAAAATGGTTGAAAGGTCCGATGAGTTTTGCAATGAAATGGACACCTGATCTTGTGTCTTGGCAACACTTTAGTGGAACAACCTTTCCTGGGTCTAATCAGTTGTCTCAATGGCAGTTTGATAAAACCAATGTGTCAAGGTCTAAGTTAGAAAACAATTTGGTCTCAGATCCAATTGTTATTCCCGCACCCAGCGATTCAACCAATTTTAGATTTAACTTTTGGTTACTTGGTGGTTTGCCGCCAAACAATGGCCAA
Source organism: Flavobacteriales bacterium (assembly GCA_040379725.1). Lineage (GTDB taxonomy): Bacteria > Bacteroidota > Bacteroidia > NS11-12g > UBA955 > JABMMZ01. Next base: position 2,851 of record JBEIKN010000187.1, on the reverse strand, counting down.
AAGCATGAGATCATTGTCAATCATTTTGAGTTTATTCCATTATAGCAGAGGCAATGCCCTTTCCGCAAAAGATTAAAAAACATATATTTGCAAGCGTATTGATCAAGGGCAATTAGCTCAGCTGGTTTAGAGCACTACCTCGACAAGGTAGGGGTCACTGGTTCGAACCCAGTATTGCCCACCCTGTAGCAGAAAAAACCCTGAAAACTATATCAGGGTTTTTTTATGCAATTCGCCCAGGGTTTTCACGCTACAGGGTGAGACCAGTAGCGTGATGCAACGACCTGCCCTGTGTCGTATTCTTCGCCAATTGCCTCAACCTTCGCCCTCCGAAGCTTTTCGTAATCACTGAAGCCATAGCGAAAGTGATAGCGCAGGGGGGACTTTTACATGAGATTTACAGGGCCCAAAAACTTTTTCGGGCTTCGGTAGACAAAGCAAAAAGCAGAGCAGAATATTCGCTCTCACATTCACTCTGTTATTTGTGGCCCAAATAGGATAATTACTCGCTTCGGTATTCGCTAACGCTCATGAGAACGCTGCGCTCAGTTACTGCGTTAAGCTATGTTGTCGAACTTCTTCTATGGTTTGACAAATGACTGTTTCGATTCAAAACAAAAAGAGCAAGAGTGAGAGATAATGTGAAAGTGAGTGTGAAGAACAAATAACAGAGGATGTGGCCGCATTCGCTCTCACATTCACTCTGTTATTTGTGGCCCCATCAGGAATCGAACCTGAATCAAGGGCTCCGGAAACCCTTATTCTATCCATTGAACTATAAGGCCAAGCTGCAAAAGTAATTTAAAAAGTCATTTTTCCGTCACATATCAAAAGGCATGCAACATTTTATAACTTTTAACGTCTAATCAATTGAATGCGATGATGAGCGAAACGCTTTTTAAAGCATTTCATACGCTGATTCAGAAAGGCCAGGTGTAAAATCCTGGCTTTTTTGTTTAATTCTATTTTTATGCAAAGGCCTTTTTTGGTAAATTTGTTCAATCACTTATGAAGCACGATCACTTAGTCACTTGTCCAAACTGTAAACATCAATTTGATATTGAATCAGCACTCACTGCCGATATTCAAAAAACCATTGAAAATCAACTCAAAGCAGAGTATAATTCAAAATACAAAGCCAGAATGGAGGAAGTTGAAAAGGATATGAATGCCAAAAGGAAAGCCTTGGAGCATCAAATAAAGCAACAAATGCTATCTGAAAACGAAGACATGATAAAGGCCTTAAAAGCCAATCAGATAGAACAAGAAGAAAAGATCAAATTACTTCGAAAAATCGAAGTCGAAAAAATGCAATTAGAGCAACAACTTAAACAAGATAGAGAACTCAAAGAAATTGAGTTTAAAAAGATGCTGATGGAGCAAGAAGTTCAGCTCAAAGAAAAGCTCAATAAAGAAGCTGATCAAAAGCATGAGTTGAAGTTGAAAGAGATGGAAAAGCAAATGGAGGATCAGAAAAAATTGATCGAAGAAATGAAACGAAAAGCTGAGCAAGGCAGTATGCAAATGCAGGGCGAGGTTCAAGAATTGGCAATAGAAGACATGCTTAAAACGACATTTCCATTGGATCAAATTTCAGAAGTTGCAAAAGGGGTAAAAGGGGCTGATATGATTCAAACAGTTGTCAATTCACTTGGTCACACATGTGGTAAAATTGTGTGGGAAAGCAAACGCACCAAAGAATTCCAACCCTTATGGATTGATAAATTCAAACAGGACATGCGTCAAAGTGGTGGTGATGTTGGTGTGATCGTCACACAAGCGATGCCTAAGGATATGACCGGATTTGGCATCAAAGACGGGATTTATATTTGCCCCTATGAAGATGCTAAAAGTTTAGCAGTAGTCTTGCGCAATTCTTTGATCAGAGTGAGTGAAGTCATTCAATCAAATGATAATAAAGAAGAAAAAATGCATTTGTTGTACACCTATTTAACAGGTACCGAATTCAAACACCAAATGGAAGCCATAACGGAAGGGTTTATGAGTATGAAAAAATCACTCATGACTGAACGCGTTGCCATGGAAAAACTTTGGAAAGAACGCGAAAAACAATTGGATAAAGTACTCATCAATGCTGGTGGTATGTATGGCAGTGTTAAAGGCATTGCAGGTTCTGCTGTGTCTGAAATTAAAGGACTTGAATTAGGCGCTGATTCAGACGATTCGGCTGCAGTATGATAAAGCCTATTGATGTCATAGACTTAGACGCCTACACGTGGCCTATTGTAGATGTCAGATCTCCAAACGAATTTGATCAAGATCATATTCTTGGGGCGATTAATCTTCCTTTGTTAAACAACGAACAACGACATCTTATTGGCATTACCTACAAAGAAAAGGGTAAAGCTGAAGCCATTGCATTGGGACATCAATTAATAGACCCCCAAAAGCAGGCCATTTTGGATCAAGCAAAGCGTCTAATCAAGGGGCAGAATATTCGATTGTATTGTGCAAGGGGAGGCTTAAGAAGTCATAAAATGGCAGAATTTCTCAGTCAGAATGGTTATTCGGTTTACCTCATCAAAGGTGGGTATAAGCAATTTAGAAATAGGGTCTTTTCAAGACTCGAAGCCTTCAAAAACATCGTTGTACTGAGCGCTTATACAGGGAGTGGAAAAACTCAAATTCTAAATCTTATGCAAAAAAAAGGGGCCCAAGTGCTTGATTTAGAAACATTGGCTCATCATAAAGGCAGTGCTTTTGGTCATTTGGGAATGCCAACCCAAGAGAGCAGCGCTCAATTTCATAACGCCATTTATGAAGCCTTAAAACCCTATGATCCTAATCAATTGTTATGGGTTGAAAACGAAAGTTTTATCATTGGTAAAGT
>JBEIKN010000186.1:0-4124 GCA_040379725.1 Flavobacteriales bacterium | reverse complement strand
TTAAATTTACTTTAGGTTCAGCAAAAAAAATAGTAGCTTCGCTTTTTTGATAAAGCGCATGGCCATTGATTTATCTGTCATCATAGTCAACTACAATGTAAAGGCATTGCTAGAGCAGACATTGTTGTCAGTATTCAAAGCCAAGCAAGACCTTAGCATTGAAGTCATTGTTGTTGACAACTGTTCTGCCGACCAATCTGCAGACATGGTAAAAGCCAAATTCAAAACGGTTATTTTAATTGAAAACCAAGAGAACCTAGGATTTAGCAAAGCCAATAACCAGGGCATTAAAATGGCTCAAGGTAGGCATGTCCTATTATTAAATCCTGATACCGTTGTCTCTGAAGATTCCTTTAGCAAAACAGTTCATTTTTTAGACCAAACACCGAACGCAGGTGCGCTTGGTGTGCGAATGATTGATGGTAGAGGTGAATTCTTACCAGAATCTAAACGCGGTCTTCCGACGCCTGCAGTTGCCTTTTATAAAATGAGCGGCTTGGCTAAACTATTTCCGAAATCTAAAGTATTTGGCGCCTATCATCTAAGCTATTTAAGTGAATTTGAAACCAATAAAGTCGATATTTTAAGTGGTGCGTTTATGATGATCAAACGCTCTGTTTTAGAGCAAACTGGTTATTTAGATGAGCAGTTTTTTATGTACGGCGAAGACATTGACTTGAGTTACCGTATTGTCAAAGTTGGTTATGATAACTACTATTTTGCCGACACGACCATCATTCATTACAAAGGCGAGAGCACCAAAAAACATAGCGTTAATTATGTCAAAATTTTCTATCTGGCCATGGCAAAATTTGCTGACAAGCATTTTAGCAAACAACAAGGTTGGTGGTTTGGCGCTTGCATTAGATTGGCCATATTTGTAAGAGCTTTGTTGGCCTTATGCTTTAGAATTTTCAATAGCAGCAAACTGTTTGTATTGGATTTTGCGACCATTTTTATTGGCTATTACGGCATCATGCGCTACTGGGAACATTACAACAAATTTGTAGTAGGTGGATTCTACCCTTTGGCATATGTTCAATGGCATATACCAGCCTATATATTACTTTGGCTAGGTGGTGTATACATCAGTGGTGCCTATAAATCACCCTTTCAGTTAAATAAGTGCATACGGGGGGTTGTGTTAGGTAGTCTTATGTTGTTGAGCATTTATGCCCTTTTACCAGAGGACTTAAGATTCTCGCGAGCGCTCATATTGTTAGGATCTGTTTGGGCCTTATTGATCACATGCATCAATCGCTTGCTTTTGCATGTCATAAAGTACAAACATTTTGACACCAATAGTAGTCAAAGATCACAGGTGATCATTGTTGGTGATCATCCAGAATACTTAAGGGTTAGAGATATTTTATTGCAATACCCTAACCGATTCAAACTATTGGGCTATGTTCAAAGCAAATCACAAAGTGATGCTGAAAGCTTAGGTCAATTACAACATTTAAGCACCCTGATTGAAATCTACAAAGCCAACGAAATCATATTCTGCGCAAAAGATGTGAGCAGTCAAGACATCATGCAGATTATGGGTCAAGCGCATAACTCAGACATCAAATACAAAATCATGCCCGAACAGGGCGCACACATTATTGGTAGTAATTCTAAAAATACTACCGGTGAATTTTACAGTGTAGACATCAGTCCGGCATTAAACAACCCTCTGATCAAACGCAAAAAAAGACTATTTGATATTGGCTTTTCATTTGTATTGCCTCTCATTTCGATCTGCGTATTATTCAATGCCAAATTCACTTTAAAATATTGGGAGAATTGGTGGACTTGTTTAATCGGCAAAACCACTTGGGTAGGTTATATTCCAACACAAGACAAGCATCAATTACCGCTTATTAAACCTGCCGTTTTTAACATTGGCCAAGCCATTAAACACCCACTCAACGACGAGCAACTCATGAACAACATGAACATGGTTTATGCCAGTAATTACCATTGGCAAAGTGATTTAAACTGTCTTTTAAACATTATCATCAACTCTAACAAACAATAAACTATGCAAATCAAAGACCCTCAGTTCGGTTCTCTGCATGAATTTTTAATCAACGCGGCAACGAATATTCATCGCCCTGATCATGTGTTTATGATGGAAAAAATAGGCGCTTCTTATGTAAACATTACCTATAAGGAGACCTTTACACATATTAATCATTGGGCTGCCTACCTGTATAGCATTGGCATCCGAAAAGGCGATAAATTGGCTATAATCCTTGACAATTGTCCTGAGTTCATCTATTTTGATCAAGCCTTACAAAAACTTGGTGCAGTCAATGTATCTATCTACCCAACGCTAACTGCTGAAGAAACAGCTTTTATTTTAAATGATAGTGACAGTAAAGCCGTTTTAGTTGGCAACCCATTTTTACTTAAGAAATTTCAAAAAATTGAAAAAGATTGCCCTAATATTCAAAAAGTATTTACAGCATTTGATGGTCCTGCTCATTCAGAGAAAGTCATTTTTGTTGGGGCATTAAAACAAGAAGGCGCAAAACTATGGCCTCAATTACAATCTGAAATTGAACAAATTTTACCCAATATTCAGCACAACGATTTAGCAGCTTTGATTTATACCAGTGGCACCACAGGTGTTCCGAAAGGCACCATGCTCAGTCATTATAATTTTATGAGCAATTGTTATGATGCCATTGACTTGTGTCCTAGTATCAACAAAGATGATCGTTTCTTATCTTTCTTACCTTTGAGCCATGTTTACGAGAGAATGGCAGGTTATTATTTGCCAACTTTTATAGGCGCACAAATCGCTTTTGCTGAAAGCATAGAAAAAGTAGCACAAAACTTTATGGAAGCCAAGCCAAGCATTATGGCTTGTGTTCCGAGATTGCTTGAACGCCTTGAAAGCAGAATCAAAGCCAATGCCTTGGGTAAAGGTGGCTTAAGTGCCAAGATCTTTTTGTGGTCCTTACACATGGGCGAGCAGGTTAGAATCAAACATGAAATCCAAGAGTATATTGGACCAATACTCAAATTAAAACATGCAATAGCTGAAAAATTAGTGTTCAGTAAAATCAAAGCCAAGCTTGGCGGAAGACTCAAACTTTTGGTTTCTGGTGGTGGCGCATTGCCGCAACATGTTGGCGAATTTTTTGGCAATATTGGTATAAGATGCCAACAAGGATATGGCCTAACAGAAACCTCTCCATTTGTTACTGTGAATGAGTTTGAAAGACAAATACACGGCACCAGTGGCAGGGTAGCTCCAAGACAAGAAGTGGCCATTCAAAATATAGATACCAAAGACATCATCACGATTCAAACTTACAATAGTTACAAACCAGATTTTGCATCAGAAGAAGGTGAGATTTTATGTAAAGGTCCAAACATTATGTTAGGGTATTATAACAGACCAGACGAGACTGCCATCGTCATGGATAACGAAGGATGGTTTCATACTGGTGACATTGGTAAATTTGAAAGAGGTTATTTGAAAATCACTGACCGTTATAAAAACATGCTCAAGACCAGTTTGGGCAAAAACATCTACCCGACACCCATTGAGAATACTTACCTCCAAAGCGAAAAAATCGAACAAATTTTTATCATTGGAGACAAACGTGAGTATGTTACGGCCATTGTTATTCCAAAAGAAGATGCATTAAAAGCATTCTATGACTTAAATGGTGTAAGCATTGATGAAACAACAGATATTTTAGAAGACTCATCGGTGAAGAATTGGTTGCAAGAGGACATGAAACGCTTATCACAAGAATTATCTAATTTTGCAAGAGTGCGTGATTTTATAGTCAAAAGAAAACCCTTTTCTGTTGAAAGCGGAGAGCTAACTGTTACCCTCAAGCAAAAGCGCAAGATCATCGAAGAAAACTACAAAGTCTGGATTGAAAAACTGTATAAAGCCTAATGGATAAAAGCTTAATCTACAGCCTTGTCGTACCGGTGGCCTATTTGCTGTTTACCATAGTCTATCTGCACTTAGCTAAAAAACACCAAGTATACGATGACCCCAGTGGCAGGAGCTCACACTCTGACAGCACCATTACAGGCTTTGGATTATTCGTGATTTTTGGTTTACTGCTTTACAATATGGTTTTTCCATATACCATGAAGTCCTTTTTTAT
>JBEIKN010000185.1:0-4141 GCA_040379725.1 Flavobacteriales bacterium | reverse complement strand
ATCTCGCCTCTATTGGCAATAAGTATTTTCTTAAACATACGTTTAAAACAGGATTAACCTAAAAAGTAAATATTAATTTGGTTCTACTAGGAACAATGGTTGGTCGTATTCAACAGGGGTTGCATTATCAACCAATACCTTAACGATTTTACCACTCACTTCAGATTCGATTTCATTGAACAACTTCATCGCCTCAATGATGCAAACTGTTTTACCAGCTTTTACCTCATCTCCTACATTTACAAACGAAGGTTTATCAGGTGAAGATGAACGGTAAAATGTACCAATCATTGGTGATTTAATGGTGATTAAATTGCTAGCAACTGCATCAGCAGCTGGCGCTTTGGCTTCAGGTGTTGAAGCTGGCAATGCCGCTGGGGCAGCCGGCAATGCAACAGGCGCTGCTGTAGCTTGAACCATTTGAGGGGCAGCTTGCAATACCGTTGTATTAGGCTTACGAATTACCAATTTGAAATCTTTTTTCTCAATCTCAACTTCTCCAACATTTTTTTGTGATGAAACAAATTTGATGAGGTTTTCTATTTCTTTAATGTCCATAATGAATAGGTGTTTTTTAATGATTTATTTAGAGTCATAGGCCCATTTAATGTATATGCTGCCCCATGTGAAGCCGCCACCAAATGTAGCCAAAATTAAGTTATCTCCTTTTTTGAATAATTTCTCGTAGTCCCAGAACAACAAAGGCAATGTACCACTGGTGGTATTGCCATAGCGTTCAATGTTCATCAGCACTTTCTCTTGAGGCAGATGCATTTTTTCTGCTGTGTAATCTATAATGCGTTTATTGGCTTGGTGTGCCAACAAGTAGGTCACATCTTCGGCCTTTAAATGATTGCGCTCCATGATGGTTGTAGAAACATCCGCCATATTGGTGGTTGCAAATTTAAACACTGTTTTACCTTCTTGGTATACGTAGTGCTCACGGGCATCGATGGTTTCATGTGTTGGTGGTTTTAACGAACCACCAGCCTTTTGGTGTAAGAATTCACGTCCACTACCATCAGACTTTAAAATGGTATCAATAATGCCATAACCTTCTTCATTGGGTTCTAACAATACTGCTCCACCGCCATCTCCAAAAATGATACAGGTATTGCGGTCAGTATAGTCAATGATGGCACTCATTTTATCGAAGCCACATACCACAACCTTTTTGTATTGTCCGCTTTCAATGTATTTTGATCCAATATCAAGTGAATACAAAAAACCGCTACAAGCTGCGGCCACGTCAAAACCCCAGGCATTCTTAGCCCCAACTTTATCGCAAATAATGTTGGCGCATGATGGGAAAATCATATCCCCAGTGATGGTACCGACAACAATTAAATCAATTTCTTCAGCAGAAATGCCCCGTTTCTTGAGTAATTCATTAACGGCATGAACAGCCATATCAGAAGTCGCCAAACCGGGAACATCTAAAATTCTTCTTTCTTTAATACCGGTTCTTGAGGTGATCCACTCATCGTTGGTGTCCACTAGTTTTTCAAGATCGGCATTGGTTAAACGCTTCTCAGGAACATAGCCTCCAATGGCGGTAATTGCTGCTGTTATCTTACCCATTTATACTTCAATAATGCTCTTAAAAGCGTTGCAAATTAAAAAATAAGATTTAAAAAGTCTCAAAAAGATTGTTTTATTTTATCAATCAATTTTGAATTGACAACATCTTGAGCCAATCTGAACATGCTCATAAATGTCTCACTTTTAGAAATGCCATGACCTACGATAACGGTTTCATTAACCCCTAAGATGGCAGAACCGCCGTATTGTTTAAAGTTAAATCGCTCTAAATAGTCATGCTGAATGCCAAGTTTCGAGAAGTTGTAATACATGCTTTCGCATAATTTCAATACAATATTCCCAGTATAACCATCGCATACAATCACATCTGCTTTATCATTGAACAAATCGCGTCCTTCGACATTCCCAACAAAATTGATGCGGTCATTGGTTTCTAAAATTGGATAGGCTGCTTGAATCAACAAATTGCCTTTTTCCTTTTCTTCGCCTATGCTCAATAGAGCAACTTTAGGATTGTTAATCCCATAGACATTCTGAGCATACAATGAGCCTAAGATGGCAAATTGATTGAGCACTTCAGGTTTGCAATCGGCATTGGCTCCAACATCTACTAAAACACCAAAACCGCCACTTACCTTAGGTAATAGCGATGCTATGGTTGGTCTTTGAACACCATCAATGGCTTTAACAGAAAAAATAGAACCTACCAACATAGCCCCGGTATTGCCGGCACCTATGAAAGCAGCAATTTTTTGATCTGCTAAATGTTTATAACCAATGTTAATGCTTGAGTTTTTCTTATGAGCAATGGCCTTGGTGGCGTGCTCACCCATGTCGATGATTTCTTCTGCGTGAACAATTTCAAAACTGTCTTCAGACGCATTAAGCTCTTGTAAACAAGCCAATATACGGTCTTTGTGTCCGAATAATACTGGTACTATTTCGGGCATTTCAGCCTTGGCTGCAAGAGCGCCTTTTACGGCCTCAAGTGGCGCATAATCACCACCCATTGCGTCTAATCCAATACGCATGGTCATGAGCTAATTAGTCGTTGCGACCTTTCATAACTTTGACACCACGGTACATACCTGTTTCAAGGTTTACACGGTGATACAAAGCAACATCGCCAGTGCTTGGGTCAGCAATAAATTGCTTGTTATCCAAATTGTGGTGGGTTCTGCGTTTGTCCCTTCTTGTGCGCGATATTTTTCGTTTAGGATTTGGCATTGTATTTTATCTTTAATGGTTTAATCTTCTATTTGGTTGTCTTCAAGATCTTCATCAACTAAGTCAGATTCAGGGGCATCAACATCAATGGTGCTTGTGATTTTACTGGTAACAGTGCTATCGCATGTTTGACCGGCAGCATCACAGGTTTTTTTGATGGGCAAGCTCAAGGCAATAAAATCAAATACATGCTGAGCAATATTCAATTTATAATCGTGAGGCGTTAGGTAAATCAGATCGTCTTCGTTTTCTTTAGGAAAATCAGTGATCTTAACCACAACTTGTTGCTGAGCAGAAATGGGTAACTGAATATCCGTTAAACATCTGTCACAAGCAACATCTACACTACCTTGAATTGAGAAATCGAGTGTAAACATGTTAGTCGATTTGATCAATTTTAAATGCAGCTGAATCGCTTTGGTTGTTAAAGAACTTTTAAAGGCTTCAAAAAAGGTGCTCTCTATAGACCAATCCAAAAAATGTTCTCCATCTTTTAACTTAATAAACTCAATGTCAAACGCTTTTAGTGGATCCATAAGACAGAACGCGGTTTTTAAAACGGACTGCAAAGGTAGCGTATAATTAGGGATTTTCCAAAATAATTATCCTTTTGGAAATCAAACACTTAGATCAAGTTTTTAAAACTGTTGTCCAATAAAGAAATGGAACTGTCCGGGCTTAGTCGTTAAGCCTGGGCTAAGGGTTTTCCAATCGAAACCATACGCATAATCAAGCCCTAACAAACCAAACATTGGTAAAAACACCCTCATACCAACACCAGCGCTACGCTTTAAATCAAATGGGTTAAAGGTATTTTTAGCCATCCAGGCATTACCGGCTTCAACAAAAGCTTGCAAGTAAATCGAGGCTGTAGGCGAATTTGTTACTGGGAAACGCAGTTCACACGTATACTTATTGAACATCGCTGCTCCTGAATTGCCATTTCCACCAACAGCATTTTCTGTAATGGTTCTATCAGGATAGCCACGCATTGAAATGATTTCAGTACCAATTTGACCAAAGCTATTCAGACCACTACCACCAACCATAAATCGTTCGAAAGGCGATAAACCTATGTTTTTATTGTAGTATCCCAAAAAGCCAAATCTGAGTTTGGTGGCCACAACAAACTTACCGAATACTTTGTGGTATTGCTCTGCATCGAATTTCCATTTGTGGTATTCAATCCATTTGTATTTATCTGCCAATGAAATATTGCTGTAGTCTTTTCCTGAGATGGCAGAAAATGGCGGAGTAGCAGCCAAACTTAATGTAAAAGTTGATCCTGTTGTAGGGAAAATTGGCTCGTTCACTGAGTTTCTGGTCAATACATATTTGAATTCAACGTTATTGCTCTTACCTGTATTTAACT
>JBEIKN010000184.1:0-4148 GCA_040379725.1 Flavobacteriales bacterium | reverse complement strand
TAGTGGTTGTCCTGTAACCGATAGTACTGACATTACTGTGTACGGTTTGCCAATCATTCAAATTGATGTGCCTGATACAGTGTGTTCAAGTTCAGCGCCTTTTACTTTGAATAACATATTGCCTGCAGGTTCTGTTGGTACATGGTCTGGACCAGGTGTTACGGGTAGAGATTTTGATCCAAGCATCAGTACTAAGAGCAAACAATATGAAGGGCCATTTAAAATGAAGTATGCCTACACCAATCCATTGACTGGTTGTACGTCTTCTGATTCTCAAACCTTGTTGGTGCAAACTCAACCTTTGGTCAACATTACTACACCTAAGCCATATCAACAATGTGAAGGCAAGCCGTTTGTTTTAGCTGCCACTAAAGATTGGGCTAAAAAGATTACATGGTCACATAATGGTGACGGAAGATTCTCTGCCTTAGATTCTTTAAATACACGTTATTTCCATGGTATACAAGATACTGCATTGTCTGGTTCAGCTGGAAAAGTAAAGCTTACCATATCTACTGATAAAGAAGGGGTATGTCCGGTAGCAAAAGATGTGATTGATTTGATCATTGAAGCCTATCCTCAATTTGACTTTACTGCAGATCCTGAAATTCAATGTGAACCAGCCATTGTTAACTTTATGAGTATGGTAAGAAAACCAAGCAATACCTCAACACTGCTTTACAATTGGTATTTTGGCAACAACGACTCAATAGTGAATTCAACAACCTTCAATCCTCAGAACATCAAATACGATACGGCGAAACGCACTTGGTATGATGTGACACTCAGAATTGACAACAAATGGGGTAATTTACCAGGTCAATTGTGTTCTATCACCCGCGACTCTTTCCAATACATTAAAGTATTGCCACAGCCTAAAGCAGCGTTTAGCAGTGATCCTGGCTTCTTTACTACAGTGGCTTTCCCTAAGTTTAAATTCTTTAATGAAACCAAAGTAAGATGGTCTAATCCGGGCGCAATGAGTTATTTATGGTACTTCGGAACTGGCGATCTTGATGATACCAGCACCAAGGCTAATCCAATTCATACCTATGCGGATGATACCATGAAGTATTTCGTTCACTTGACTTCAACTTATACCTATAATTATAAAGGTCAAGATTATACGTGTTGGGATACCCTTAGTCAACTTAGAAAGATTGGTCCAGATGTGACTGTATTTGTTCCAACTGCCTTCAGTCCTGAGAATACTGGCCCTAAGACAAACAACTTCTTTAGAGCGGTTGTGAATGGCGAAAAAACCTTCCATATCGAAGTCTTCAATCGTTGGGGCGAAATGCTCTGGAAGACCGATGATAAATATGAAGGGTGGAACGGACAATATCGCACCGAAGATTGTCAACAGGACGTCTATATGTGGGTGATTAAAGTGACCGCATATGATGGTGAGGAGTATCAATACGAGGGTACTGTAACCTTGTTGAGATAATATAATATGACTTCAAATTAAAGGGGCTTTATAAGCCCCTTTTTTTATTGTCTTTTTTGATATGGTTATTTGTGTTTCGAATACCCTTAATGCAGATGACCATTATCAGCTCTTTTGTGGGATTATTTTTTTGTTACTCGTCATTGCAGATTCTATTTATTATAATATCTTCGCAACACAAATTTGTAATTCAATCTTATCAATATACATCAATGTCTAATACCCAATCTCAAAATTGCACAATTACTTTAGACGGAAAAACCTATGAGTTTCCGGTTATTGTTGGTTCAGAAGGTGAAAAAGCCATAGATATTTCTAAACTTAGAGATACTACTGGTTATGTAACACTTGATATCGGATACAAAAACACCGGAGCAACCAAAAGTGCCATTACATTTTTAGATGGTGAAGAAGGCATTTTAAGACACAGAGGATATTCCATTGAAGATTTGGCCGAAAAAGCCAATTTTATGGAAGTGTCTTATTTGTTGTTGAAAGGTGAATTACCAAACAAAGAACAATTTGAAGAATTTGATGCTTCTGTAAGACATCACACATTAGTGAATGAAGACCTTCAAAACATCTTCAAAACTTTCCCAACGGGTTCTCATCCAATGGGTCAATTGATTGCTATGATTTCTTCATTGTCTGCTTATTATCCTAAAGCATTGGATCCAAACAGAAGTGCTGAGTCTAAAAACAGAACCACTTTAAGAATGTTGGCCAAAATGCCTACCATATGTGCCATGATTTACAAAAAACGCATGGGCCATCCGGTCGTTTATCCAAATAACAACTTGGATTACGTCAGCAATTTCTTATCAATGACCTTCAAACACGTCAGCGAACCTGATTATCAACCTGATCCTGTTGTAGTTGATGCCATGAATAAACTTTTAATTTTACATGCTGACCATGAACAAAACTGTTCAGCAAGTACTGTGCGTTTAGTTGGGTCATCACAATCAAATCTTTATGCATCAATTGCTGCAGGTGTAGCGGCTTTATGGGGTCCTTTACATGGCGGCGCTAACCAAGAGGTTTTAGAAATGCTCGAAAAAATCAAAGCGGATGGTGGCAACGTTCAAAAATGGGTTGATAAAGCAAAAGATAAAAATGATCCATTCAGATTGATGGGCTTTGGTCACAGAGTATACAAGAACTTTGACCCTAGAGCAAAAATCATCAAAAAGACTTGCGATGATGTATTGAACAAATTAGGCATCAATGATCCTGTTTTAGAAATCGCTAAAAAATTAGAAGAAGCTGCTTTAACAGATCCATACTTCGTAGAAAGAAAATTATATCCTAACGTAGACTTCTATTCTGGTATCATATACAGAGCCATCGGTTTCCCTACAGATATGTTTACAGCCTTATTTGCTCTAGGTAGACTTCCAGGTTGGATCTCACAATGGCAAGAAATGCTAAACGAAAGTCAACCAATTGGTCGTCCAAGACAGATTTACACAGGTCACATTCCAAGATCGTTTGTGCCAAGAGGAGAAAGACAATAAACGTCAATTACGATATTACGACAAATAAGAATGGAGGTCAATTGGCCTCCATTTTCCATTTACCCACTTGATCAGTTGGTCTTTGGTTTTGTACTTTTTCTACAAAAAGTCTGATCATTGGTACTTCAGGAGCATTAGGGTCTGTGGCCTCAATTTGCTGGTAATGAAACAACATGTCATCAATTTGCCAACTCAACAAGCCCTTATTATACAATTGTCTTTCGTAACATTGTCCGATGGATTTATAGGCGGTCAATAAACTATGTCCGGTATTTTTCTCAATGTTTAAGAACCTTTTAAAACATAGGATTGCAATAGAGTCTTGTTTAAGTGTAATATGGTTAAGCCCTTTATACCATATGGTTTTGCTTGAACTGGAATCATAATTCAATGCAATAGCATAAATGGAATCAGCTAATCTAAACTGTTTTTGCTTATGCACTGAAAAGCCCCATAAGGTATATAAATAGGCGTTGCGTGGATCTTCTTGAATGGCGACTAAATACCATTCACTGGCTTTTTTATAGGCACCCTCGTTCATACATTGGTTGCCAAAGGCTACTGGGTTTTTGGCATCCTGGGCCAATAGGTTTAACCCTATTAAAAGACCAAGCCCTATCGTAATTAGGCTGCGCATTTATTTTAAGATCATAACATGACCTTTTTCTTCATGTCTGATTTCATCAACCCCTATAAATTCTAATCGGTAGAAGTATAGATCTTGCGGTACCAACTCATTTTCATATTTACCATTCCAACCTAATTGTGGGTTATCGGTTTTGAAAAGGATTTCACCCCAACGGTTAAAGATGATGAATTTATAGTTGATGGCATAAGACAAACCTACTGGTTTATAGGTTTCGTTAATGTTGTCATCGTTGGGCGTAAAGGCATTTGGCATGTAATACGTTACATCAGGCGCGATGAAAAGTATTTTACTGCTGGTGTCTCTACAGCCGAATGCATTGGTAACGACTAGTGAGGTTACTTGAGTAAGCGTATCCGTGTAAAACAATTTAGGATTTTGATCAGTGCTAGTGCCCATTGAAGCAAAATTCCATTTCCAAGCTATGGCGCCAGATGAAGTATCTGTGTACTGAATGTCAACTTCATTCTCCCATGAACGTAATTTAGTGTAGTAAAAACCGGCTTTAGGATTAGGATTTACAACAGCAATACCC
>JBEIKN010000183.1:0-4169 GCA_040379725.1 Flavobacteriales bacterium | reverse complement strand
TTGAATTGTTGAACAGCATTCAAGACGTTTACTTAGAAAAATCTATTACCATCGCTTAATCTTCTTAAAGCCCTTATACCATGAGTTGGTTTAAACGCGTATCAGAAGGTATCACCACCAAAACCAAAGAAAAAAAGGCTACGCCTGATGGTTTGTGGGACAAATGTCCTAGGTGTAAAACCATATCACCAAGCAAAGACTTAGTGGAAGCCCGTTTTGTGTGTCCATCATGTGATTACCACTACAAAATTGGTTCAAAAGAATACTTCGAAATCTTCTTTGACGACAATAAATTCACTGAATTAGACGCCAATTTGATTTCTGATGACCCATTGCACTTTGTTGACTCAAAACCCTATACTAACCGCATTACTGAAAGCATTAAAAAGAGTGGCTTAAAGGATGCCGTAAGAACTGCCTATGGCCAATCTAATGGCCGTAAAATAGTAATTGCTTGTATGGATTTTGGATTCATTGGTGGATCTATGGGCAGTGTGGTCGGCGAAAAAATAGCCAGAGCTATTGACCACGCTAGAGCACATAAAATGCCTTTGATCATTATCAGTAAAAGTGGTGGCGCCAGAATGATGGAAGCAGCCTTCTCATTGATGCAGATGGCTAAAACATCGGCCAAATTAGCCCTATTGGCGCAAGACGGCATTCCATACATCTCATTATTAACAGATCCAACGACTGGTGGTATAACAGCTTCATTTGCTATGTTAGGCGATTTCAACATTGCTGAACCAGAAGCATTGATTGGTTTTGCTGGACCAAGGGTGATTAAAGAAACCATCGGTAAAGACTTACCTAAAGGCTTCCAAAGCTCTGAATTTTTATTGGAACACGGCTTTGTGGACATGATTGTACACAGAAATGTATTAAAAGACAAAATCAGTTTATTGCTGAGCCAAATTTGGGACAAACAATCGTAAACATTAACTTTTTAACAACAGAATAACATGAACTTTCCAGAACAATTAAAGTACACAAAAGAACACGAATGGATCAGCGTTGAAGGCAACGTAGCAACAGTTGGTATTACAGATTTTGCTCAAGGCGAATTGGGTGATATCGTATTCGTTGAAATCGAAACCAAAGGTCAAAACTTAAGCAAAGATTCAACATTTGGTACCGTTGAAGCCGTTAAAACTGTAAGTGATTTGTTTATGCCAGTGTCTGGAACCATCACTGAAGTTAATCCAGCTTTAGAGAACAACCCAGAATTGGTTAACCAAGATGCTTACCAAGCCGGTTGGATGGTTAAAATCGAATTAAGCAACCCATCTGAATTGGATGCCTTGCTTGATGCTGCTGCCTACAAAGCCTTAATTGGTCACTAAGCGGTTTTGCTCAAATCAATCTTAATATGGAAACATCAATTGCCCGCCATTGCGTGGGCAATTTTCATATTGGTACTTTGCACCTCTAGTAACGGTGGTTTTGTACCCCACAATTTTATAGGCGTGCACACGGATAAATGGGGACACGCCTTTATCTTTTCGGTTCAAGTTTATTTCTTAATGCTTGGATTCATTAAAATGTGGCGCTATTCCTTTTTAATCAACAAAATACGTTTGATTTCAGTACTTATTGCAGCTGTTTTTGCCATTGCCATAGAACTGATTCAACACTATTTTACCACAGACCGTATGGGCGATTATTTAGATGTAATTGCTGATTTTGTTGGCATTTTATGTGGCCTCATTATGTTTCACACTGTTTATGGCAATTTGAAATTTCTAGACAGAGAAGAAAAAACACAATAAACCCTATCCATTAAGCGTATAGACCTTGATGCACATGCTGAACAAACAACAAGCTTGGTCATTCAATCAAAACAGGCTACACCATTTGGCCTTGAGTTTTGCCATTGTGAGTACGCTCTGTTACATAGGCTTTGAATACAAAAGCACCGAAGACAGCATTGACTTAACAACAGAAAACACCATTCGCATAGACCCCTCCTTAGAACTTTTGCCTATGCAATACATGGCCATGCCAAGTGCGGCCAGCAATAATGATCTAACACCTATCATTAAAAAAGCCACACCAGAACCTGAACCTCAAAAACCAGCTAAGGACCCCAGCCCTGATCCATCTAAAACCAATAACAGCGACAACAGCGATGGCGTATACCAAGGTGTGCTCGAAGAGCAAGTTGAATTCATTGGTGGCGAAGATGCCATGTATGACTTTTTAAACAACAACATTCAATACCCGGCCAGTGCCAAGGCTGACAAAATAACGGGGGTTATCAATGTGAGTTTCATTGTTGAGCGCGATGGCTCAGTGAGTCATATTGGCATAAAAGGCAAAGGCGACAGAGAACTCGAAACAGAAGCCATGAGGGTTATTCAAATGACCAGTGGCAAATGGAAGCCAGCTAAAAACAAGCATGTGCCCATGAGGGTCATTTGCATTAGTCACCTCACCTTCAATTTAAAATAATCAATTTAAGATTTGTAAGCTTGACAAGGTTTTATAAATACCTTGTTCCAATTGCATGAGTTCATGGTGCTTGCCCTGCTCAACAATTTGCCCCTTGTCTAAAACCAATATTTGATCCGCATTGCGAATGGTACTCAAACGATGTGCAATTACGATACTTGTTCGATGCTTCATGAGGTCTTCGAGGGCAGACTGTACCAATAATTCACTTTCACTATCAAGGGCTGAGGTTGCTTCATCAAGCAACAGAATAGCAGGGTCTTTGATCACAGCTCGAGCAATGGCTATACGTTGTTTTTGACCACCGCTTAATTGAATACCGCGCTCACCAACTATGGTATCAAATTGATCTGGAAATGATGCTATAAAATCCCAGGCATTAGCTTTTATAGCCGCTGCTTTTACTTCTTCGAAACTGGCATTGGGCTTACCATATAAAATGTTATCATAGATACTACCGCCAAACAAAATGACATCTTGAGGTACATAGGCAATGTGTTGTCTCAAGGCGGTTAAACCATAGTTTGCAATGTCTTTACCATCAATTAAAATTTGTCCCGAATCAGGCGTGTAAAACCGCTGTATAAGAGCGGCTACTGTACTTTTACCACCACCACTGCCTCCAACCAAGGCGATGTGCTCTCCTTTTTTAGCCGTAAAACTCAAGCCTTTTAAGACCTGAACTTCTGGTCTTGAAGGGTATGAAAACTCGACCCCATTAAATACTACTTCACCCTTAATGGCAAGGGCTTCAGTACTTGGCACTTCGTCAATCGGTTCTGAAGCTGTTTGCATCAATTCTCTGACACGTTGCGTTGCACCAATGGTCTTTTGCATTTGTCCAAACATATCTGCAAACCCTCCTAAAGTACCCCCAACAAAGCCTGAATAAATCACAAACTGAATCAGTTCATCAACTCTTAATTCGCCGGCTTGAATCATATGGGCACCATACCACACCACAAATCCAATGGCACCAAATACTGTGAAAATGATGAAGGATACAAAAAATCCTCTGTAAGAACCCGCTCTTACAGCATATTGAATCAATTGATCAATTTGGGTTGCATAACGTTTGCGCTCTATTGCCTCTCCGGTGAACGATTTTACCACGGTAATGCCTTGCAAGGTCTCTTGTACCACTGTGCCGCCTTCTGCCAACATATCCGATTCTTTGCGCGACATTTTTCGAATTTTACTACCAAACAAAACAGCACTGACTGCTATGATGGGCACTATACTCAACATGATCAAAGCCAATTTTGTGCTGATAAAAAAGATCAAACTTAAACCAATGATCAAGGTTAAAAAACCTCTTAAAAATTCTGCCAAAACAAAGGATACAGTATCTTGTATTTGTCCGGTATCGGACCCAATTCTGCTACTTAAATCACCAACGCGTTGTGTGCTAAAAAAGCCCATGGGCAAGGCAATCAATTTGCCATACAAGGCTTTGCGCAAGTCAGCACTGGCATTGGTGCCTGCCTTACTCAACAAATACACCCGCATGAATGAAAACAGTGTTTGCAAAGTCAATTGAGCAAAGATTAATAACAAAATAAGATCCAATGGCCAATTGGCATCAGACCATGAAAATTGACTCATCATCCCCTGTCCCATTGATGGCAATTTAATCTCTGACTGACTCACTGCACCAATCATTTTACCCATTAAAAATGGGAAAGCCATGGTACTAAAGGCCGATAGTGAAATAAAGA
>JBEIKN010000182.1:0-4195 GCA_040379725.1 Flavobacteriales bacterium | reverse complement strand
TACTCAATTGTTTAGTTTCTATCATGCTTACCTGCGAATTTGGTTTTAATTTTATTCAAAACAAAACAATATTTTTTTGTATTTTCGCCCACTTTAAACAGAAATTCAGATTCATCCATGAACATTCACGAATATCAAGCCAAGCAAATTTTAAAATCTTATGGCGTAGCCATTCAAGAAGGCATTGTAGCTGACACTCCAGAAGCAGCAGTTCAAGCCGCAAAAGACATTCAAGCTCAAACTGGCAGTAGCTGGGTAGTGCTTAAAGCTCAAATCCACGCAGGTGGTAGAGGCAAAGGCAAAATTGAAGGCAGCGAACAAAGAGGCGTTGCTTTGGCCAAAAACCTTGACGATGTTAAAACCATTTCAAGCAACCTACTAGGTAACACATTGGTAACCATTCAAACAGGACCAAAAGGCAAAAAAGTCAATAAAGTATTAGTCGCTCAAGACGTGTTCTATCCGGGTGAAAGCGAACCTAAAGAATACTATATGAGTGTATTACTTGACAGAGCAAAAGGACAAAACGTGATCATCTACACCACTGAAGGTGGAATGGATATTGAAGAAGTAGCCGAACACAGCCCTGAAAAACTACACAGAGAATGGGTAGACCCTAAAATTGGCTTCCAAGGTTTCCAAGCCCGCAAAATCGCCTTTAACTTAGGCTTAAGCGGCAAAGCAGAAAAGGAAATGGAAAAATTCGTAACAGCGCTATACAAAGCATACGAAGAAACAGACAGTGCAATGTTTGAAATCAACCCAGTATTAAAAACATCTGACGACAAAATCATTGCTGTTGACGCAAAAGTTGACTTAGATGAAAACGCTTTATACAGACACAAAGATTATGAAGCTTTAAGAGACGAAAGCGAAGAAGATCCAACTGAAGTTGAAGCCAAAAAATTCAACCTAAACTATGTTAAGTTAGATGGCAACGTAGGTTGTATGGTAAACGGTGCTGGCTTGGCGATGGCTACTATGGACATCATCAAATTGAGCGGTGGCGAACCAGCTAACTTCCTTGATGTTGGTGGAACTGCAAACGCTGAAACTGTTGAAGCTGGTTTTAAAATCATCTTAAGCGACCCTAACGTGAAAGCCATCCTGATCAACATCTTTGGTGGTATTGTTCGTTGTGACCGTGTTGCTCAAGGGGTTGTAGATGCTTACAAAAAAATGGGCAACATTCATGTACCTATCATTGTGCGTTTACAAGGCACTAACGCTGAAGAAGCTAAAAAGCTAATCGACGAAAGCGGATTAGAAGTAAGATCAGCCATCTTGTTAAAAGAAGCTGCAGAAGTGGTAAAAGCGGTATTAGCTTAATCCATATCTCCATAAAAATTCCAGAAAACGAGGCCAAATGGTCTCGTTTTTTTTTATCTTGCAAACACTATGAAGTTTGTACAAGAATTTAAAACATTTATCAACAAAGGCAATGTGGTTGATTTGGGCGTCGCAGTGGTTTTAGGGGGTGCCTTCCAAAACATCGTTAACTCCATTGTAAACGACTTGATTATGCCTTTAATCACCCTGTTGATTGGCTTTGACAAAATTGAAGACTTAAAAGCAGGCCCCTTCCCTTATGGCAAATTTTTAGCCAACAGCATCAATTTCATCATCATTGCCATGGTGTTATTTGCCCTCATCAAACTCATGAACAAAACAAAAACCATCATCAAAGACTAGGGCATGTAGCGTTTGCAGGCAATTACCCCTGCCTGATTGAAATATGAAAAAAAATGCTTAAACTTGCATGAGAATTCGCTTTTTATAAAAAGCTTTCAATGCAAACCAATCATGGCTAACGATCAAATTTCAATAAAGGTAAATATTGGCGACAGAATTTACCCTTTAAAAATCCAAGCCAATGAAGAAGAATACGTCAGAAAAGCTGCTAAAATACTCAATGACAAAATGGGCTTTTTTAACAGCAATTTTTCAGTAAAAGATAACATCGACGGTCTAGCAATGGCCGCACTTGAATTTACTGTTGATGCTCTGAACAAATCTAAAGAGAATGACCGGTTCAAGAACTTCGCAATTGATTTTTCGCCCATCGAACAACAATTGACAGAAATCGAAACCATTCTCAACCGGTAAGCCGAAAGCATTTTATTCAAAGGGAATCATAAACCCTATATAAAATGATAATACTGTACATTGTAATTTCTGCATTCATTGGTATGGCCGTGGGCTATTTTGCTGGCATGCCAATACTCAAAAAACAACTCAAAGATCAAGCCAACCTATACCTCGAAGAAGCTAAAAGCAAAGCCGAGGCGGTTAAACAATCTAAGATGTTAGAATCTAAAGAACGTTTTTTATCGCTCAAATCTGAGCATGAAAAAGAAGTTCAAAAACGCAACTCTGAAATCCAAGTCTCTGAAAACCGCATCAAACAAAAAGAGCAATCACTTGACGACAAAATTAAAACCTACAAAACCAAGGAGGATGAGCTTGAAAAGTTAAAAGGCCAAATAGCCACACAACAATCAGCTTTAGCCCGCAAAGAAAACGAAGTAGAACAAAGCCGTCAACAACAAATTAAAATGCTCGAAAAAGTAGCCAATTTAAGTGTTGAAGACGCTAAAACACAAATGATTGAAGCCGTTAAAGCAGATGCCCACACAGATGCCATCTCTCAAAGCAAAATCATTATTGAAGAGGCCAAGCTCAACGCGACTAAGGAAGCTAAGCGCATTGTGCTTCAAACCATTCAAAGAACCGCTGCTGAAACCGCCATTGAAAATACAGTCACTGTATTCAACTTAGAAAACGATGATGTTAAAGGCCGTATCATTGGCCGCGAAGGACGTAACATCAGAGCATTAGAAGCTGCCACCGGCATTGAAATCATTGTTGACGACACCCCAGAAGCCATTGTATTATCAGGCTTTGATCCGGTAAGAAGAGAAATCGCGAGATTGTCTTTGCACAAATTGGTTGCTGACGGCAGAATTCACCCAGCCCGTATCGAAGAAATCGTCGAAAAAACACGCAAAGACATTGAGCAAGAAATCATTGAAATAGGGCAAAGAACCGTTGTCGACTTAGGCATTACAGGCTTACACCCTGAATTGATCCGTATAGTCGGCAGAATGCGTTACCGTTCATCATATGGTCAAAACCTTTTGAAACACAGCCGCGAGGTAGCTAACCTTTGTGCCACTATGGCCACTGAATTAGGCTTAAATGCTAAATTAGCCAAACGCGCAGGTTTGTTACACGATATAGGAAAGGTACCTGAAGATGATGCCGAAACACCACACGCATTATTGGGTATGAAATGGGCTGAAAAATATGGCGAACACCCAGAAGTGGTAAATGCCATAGGCGCCCACCACGACGAAATTGAAATGACTTCTATGTTATCGCCAATCATTCAAGCTTGTGACGCCATAAGCGGATCAAGACCAGGTGCTAGACGCGAAGACACAGAGAACTATATTAAACGTCTGAAAGATTTAGAAGCCTTAGCGATGAGTTTCAAAGGTGTTGAAAAAGCCTTTGCAATTCAGGCCGGTCGTGAGCTACGTGTAATGGTTGATAGCGATCGTTCAAGCGATGCTGAAGTAGACCACTTAAGTTTCGAGATTTCTCAGAAAATCATGAAAGAAATGATCTATCCAGGTCAAATCAAAATCACTGTCATCCGTGAAAAACGCGCAGTGAACTTTGCTAAATAAGAATCAATATGGCCAATACCATAGGCAAAAGCATACAGATTACCTCCTTCGGAGAATCACATGGTCCTATGGTAGGGGTTGTTATTGACGGTTTCCCAGCAGGCTTTGACATCGACTTTGATCAACTGCAAACAGACATCAATAGACGTCGTCCGGGACAATCCAATATCAGTACAAGCCGACAAGAAACTGATCAATGTCAAGTGGTTTCAGGTGTTTTTGAAGGTAAAACCACTGGAAGTCCAATTGCCATCATTATCCCCAATACCAATCAAAATCCGGCAGATTACGATGCCTTAAAGACACTCTTCAGACCTGGCCATGCGGATTACACATATCAAGAAAAATATGGTCACAGAGACCACAGAGGTGGCGGCAGAAGTTCAGCAAGAATCACCGCTGCATGGGTAGCCGCAGGCGCTCTTTGCAAGCAATACCTCAAGAGCAAAGTCAATATTCAGATTCAAGCAGTGGTTGCTCAGATAGGCCCGATTGAAGTCCCT
>JBEIKN010000181.1:0-4219 GCA_040379725.1 Flavobacteriales bacterium | reverse complement strand
TACGGTAACAAGCAAATCAACCCTTGTTTAAACAATGCTGAAAAAGCCTGTAAGATAGCGCCCAACAATGTATACTATATACTTTCGTACGCAGAAAAACTCAAACAAAATCGTCAAACTAAACTGGCCATTCAAGTACTCGAAAATCACCTAAGCCTTCATGTAAAAGACGATCAGTATGTTCAAGTACTCGATCAATTGTACAGCAAAAATGGGTATCAATCCGATGTCAGAATTGCTTTATTAGAACAACATAAAAAGGCCAATGGGTATAGAATCAACACACAACTCAAACTCATTGATTTATATATTGCTACAGAACAGTTCAATAAGGCACATGTATTGTACGACGAAATCAAAAAGGCCAGTCCAGGTAAATTGCAATATTTTATAGACGATGCCAATTTGTATTTGAAGACTAATGATGAAAACAGTGCAAATGCCATTTATAAAGCTGCCTTGTTAAGCCATCCGAATGATTTTAAACTGAATTACAACCTGTTTAAATTTACCTTCAAAACGCAACAATACACTGAAGCGGCTAAGTATTTAAGGCAAAGCTTTAATGATCCTAAAATGACTGTAGATGAACAATTAAACATCTGTCAAGAACTGTTAAAGTTTAGTGGTAAAGATAGTCTTTACAATCAGTTTTTGCCTTTGCTCATCGAACCACTCAATAACATTAAACAGCCATCTTATAAAGTCCTACAAAATTTAGCTGAAATCAATGAACAAATTGGACAAGCTCAAGCAGCTTATTTGATCTACGTTTCGCTCAACGAGCAGGTACCTTCAAATTATAATTACTGGCTAAAAACCTTAGCCTTGGCCAAAAGTTTAAAACATGCTGATTGGGTTATCATTTCTGGCAACAAAGCCATAGAGGCATTCCCAACCATCGCCGAGCTATACTATTTGGTTGCAGAAGCTTATAATCAAAACAAACAATACAACAATGCGCTAGAACTTGCTTCAACAGGTAAATCCTTTTCGGCAGATGATGCCATGAGCTCAAAGTTATTGGTTCAAATTGGTAAATCAGAAACGCATCTCAAGCAATTTCAAAACGCCAAATTACACCTCGAAACCGCCATCCAATTAAATCCCAACAATGTCGAAGCCTATGAATGTCTTGGCGATGCTTATGCCATTAACAATCAAAAGGCCTTGGCAATAGACCATTGGAAAAAATCACAAATGATGGGCAATAAAAACCCCGTTTTATTACTTAAATTAAAACATGAATCCTATATTGAATAAATCACTTGTACTGTTATTGTTATTAGGCTTGATTCAATCAGCCTGTAAAGCCAAAAAGGTGAGTGTGGCAGCGCCTCCCATTGTGAGACATGATACCACGGCTATTACAGCTTATGATGTATTAAAATCGACCATTAAACCTTGGACTTTTTTTTCGGGTAAAATCAATGCAGAATATTCAGATGGTAGCAAAAACATTGATGTAACGGTTACCCTCAGAATGTATAAAGATTCGTTGATTTGGGTTTCAGCTGGTATGTTTGGGATTGAGGGCGTAAGAGCCTTGATCAACAAAGATTCGGTTGTCATTCTCAATAAGCTCGAAAAAAATTATGCCATCATAAAAACCAAAGAATTCAGTGGCATTACTTCGACCCCTTTAACCGTCTCACAAATTCAAAATTTGGTTCTTGCAAAACCATATTTTGCGCTTGGGTTGTATCAAATTCATTCGAATACAACAGAACGCTTATCTATTCTCAGCAACCAAGAGAAGCTCGACCTAACCCACCATTATAAGCCAACAACTTTGACAATGGATTCGTCTTATTTGAAAGATAAAAAGTCTACCGAACAATGGGTTCGAATACAGTATTCAGAATACACACAAATGCATGACCATTCTTTTCCATTGCGGGCCAAAATTGAGACTAAAACAAGTAAACAATACAATGTTGTTCAACTGAATTATACAGATGTTGATTTTATTTCTCCTTTAACCTTTCCTTTAACCATACCTTCGTCTTATGCTAAAGCAAAGTAAACTTCTAGGCCTGATTGCCTTGTTACTCTTAAGCAATTTGTCTTATAGTCAAACGCGCAAAGAGCTTGAAAAACAAAGGAGAAAGACCGAAGAAGAAATTGCAGTTACTAAGAAAATTCTTAAAGAAACAAAGGCAAAAAAGCAGCAAAGTATAAGAGAAATTACCACCATAGCTAGGTTAATTGAAAAGCGAGAAGAGCTGATTCAGACCATTAACCAAGAAATTGTGTATGTCAATAACGATGTCGATAAGAAGAAAAACGATATTGAGTCTTTGAACATTCAAATTGACCAAGAAAAACAAAATTACGCCAAAGCACTAGTCCAGGCTTATAAAAACAAAAAGGTATACAACCACGCCTTGTATTTTTTTGCGGCTCAATCTTTTAATCAGTTTGTGCAACGCATGAAATTCAATAGCTATCTGAATGCAGCTCAAGAAAAATTCTTGTTCAGAATTCATCAGAAACGCGAACAATTAGAATTCGCTCTTGACGAATTGTTGGGATTAAAGACAGCCAAAGAAGCACTGGCTAAAAACAAACAAAATGAGGTTAAAGAGCTAGAACAAGATAAAACGGCAAAGAACAAAGTTGTAGTAGCGCTTACTGGCAAAGAAGCTGAACTCAAACGCAATTTAGAAAAACAGAAAAAAGCCAAAGAAAATTTAAATGCTCAGATCAATACCATTATTGCCAGAGAAATAGCTGCAGAGCGTAAAAAAGCTCAAGAGCAACAGAAAACCCAGGCAAATAACAATACAAGCAAAGCCGATCCAAAAAAACCAAATACGCAAGCACCATCTGTAACCCCTGAAGTTAAAACACTGAGTGATAATTTTGCCGCCAATAAGGGCAAGTTACCATGGCCAGTTGAAAAAGGATTCATAAGCGAACGTTTTGGAACACATGCCCATGAAAAATTGGATCAAATTACAGTACAAAACAATGGCATTGATATTCAAGCCAGCGCAGGCTCAAAAGCGAGGTGCATTCATAAAGGCACTGTTACTGCAGTCATAAGTATTCCTGGAATGGGCAAAGCCGTCATCATCAATCATGGTGAATATTATACTGTGTATTCGAAGCTGAGCGATGTAAGTGTTAGCCAAGGTCAAAGTGTAGCTTTTAAACAAACCATTGGCAGCATTGGCGAAGACGAAGATGGCGCTACAGAAATCCATCTTGAGATTTGGTACAATCAAGACAAACAAAACCCTGAGGCTTGGTTAGCTCGATAATTATGCAAAACAACAACATTCAAACAGTAGCAATCACAGGTGCTGGTACCATGGGGGCCGGCATAGCTTTGGTTTGTGCTCAGGCACAAATGAAAGTCACTTTATTTGATCTTCAAATGCAAGTGCTTGAGAAAGCAAAAACAAACAATCAGAAAATACTTCAAAAACAAGTTGACGCCGGCAAAATCGCAGCTGAGGCTATGCAAAACATCTTAAATAACATTCAATATACTACTGATGTTAAGCAAGTTCAAGCTGAACTGATCATTGAAGCCATAGTTGAAAAATTAAACATTAAACAAGATTTGTTTAAGCAATTAATGAACATCAATGGTGCTGAATGCATTTATGCGACCAATACATCGTCCATTCCAATCACCCAGATTGCCGCCGGCTTAGACTACCCAGAAAAGGTTGTAGGCATTCATTTTTTTAATCCTGCCCATATTATGAAATTGGTGGAGGTGATCAAAGGGGCCAAAACCAGTCCAACAGTGGTTGATCAGGTTTTACAATTTGTAAATAGTATTGGGAAAACTGGCGTTGTAGCTGCAGATGCACCAGGTTTCATTGTTAACCGGATTGCGCGCTTGTATTATGTTGAATCTTTAAAATTACTCGAAGAAGGGGTTGCAGATCTTGAAACCATTGATCAAATCATGGAATCATGTGGATTTAAAATGGGGCCTTTTAAACTCATGGATTTGATTGGAGTAGATACCAATTATTCTGTTACAGAGAGCCAGTATCAATTGTTTAATTTTGAGCCGCGTTTTAGGCCAAGTAGAATTCAAAAACAAAAAGTGGATGCTGGGCTTCATGGTCGCAAAACAAAAGCTGGATTTTACACCTATGAAGCATAGTGTCTATATCTTTCTTTTGGTCATTATAGGTTTAATAAATGCCTGTAAGAAACATGCGACTATAACAGATCCTATACCAGATGTGCCTGT
>JBEIKN010000180.1:0-4257 GCA_040379725.1 Flavobacteriales bacterium | reverse complement strand
TTAAGGTATTTATCGACCCCTGTTTTAACCCAATCCTCGTTGGTTTTACCAATTGCAATCACTTGTATTTGTATCATATGTCTTTAAATAAAACAGGCCTCCAATGGAGGCCCGATTACTACAATATATTCTATATTATTGAGAATTCAATATAGAAAGCAGTTCATCTAACTTAGGGGTTAGAATAATATCTGTGCGTCTATTTTTTGCTCTGGCTTCTGGCGTATTGGCTGCATCAATTGGAAAATACTCACCTCTACCGGCTGACGTTACTCGTTTAGGATCCACCTTACCATTGGCGGTTAACAATCGCGTAATTGAAGTAGCTCTTAACACACTTAAATCTAAATTGTCTTTAATGGTTGAAGATTTCATTGGCACATTATCGGTATGGCCTTCAACTAATATGCTTACTTCTTCATAGGTATTTAAAGCCTTAGCCAAAGCCATTAAGGCTTTCTCTCCTTCTGGATCTACAGTAACACTTCCTGATCTAA
Source organism: Flavobacteriales bacterium (assembly GCA_040379725.1). GTDB lineage: Bacteria > Bacteroidota > Bacteroidia > NS11-12g > UBA955 > JABMMZ01. The sequence goes on along the minus strand of JBEIKN010000180.1, from coordinate 3,760 downwards.
AAAGGAGTTTTTCTTCCATACTCACATACACTTTACCATTTTTTATTTCAATACTTAACCCTTGATTTTGGAAACCTAGAAGGGCTTTTTGAATACTCGCTTTCAATGCCAACACTGCACTGTCTTTAGATTTTAATATCCATTCTAATTCTGCAACGCGTTTCTCTCTTAAGGCTAAGTTGGCTGCTAATTCTCTGTTTTTGTTTTGTGCAGCAATTAGTGATGCTTCTTGTTCATGCAATTCACGCTCTTTGTTTTTCAAAGCTTCGTTTTTCGCATTTAAATCTGTCGATAAACGACCATTTTCATAGCGACTGTTTTCGATGATTCTCTGAGCAGTCTCTTCTGACTGTTGGTATAATTTCTTAGTACGCTCTAAAGCTGTAAAACACTCTAATGAATCAGCTTCTAAACTCAATACTTTGGTTTTTAATTGAGTGGCTAAAGCATTGCAATCTGTTAATTGGGCACTAGCAGTACTCAGTTCTTGCTTGCAATTATTAGAGGTTTCTTGACATTTATCGTACTGTGTTTTTAACTCATCAAATTTTCTTTGAGGCACGCAACTACTGAGTGCAAGCCCCATAAAAACAGAGGTATAAACAATTGATTTAGACTTTGAATTCATACACATTCAAAGTAAATCAATTAAAGTGGGTTCAGCGGTTTGAGTTTTGAACAGTGTCAAGTATTTCAAACACTGTAAGACTTGTTAATGATTTCTACCAATGTAGAATACCCTAGAGATGTTAAAGCCAAAGTGCACCCCACCCTTTAACCATGACCCTGTATTTTCAGCTATAAAGCCTTTCTCATTCATGTAACGGCTATTGGTAAATTGCAATTGAAACACGTGTCCACCAGTTTCAATATCAAAGCCCAAACTCAAAGAATTATAGTAGATCGATTTGATTTGATTGGGCAGTACATAAAAGTACTCGTAGGTCAAAGCTGTTTTTCTGGTAATTTTATTGCGTCCGCCAAAGCCAATACTCCAAACATCGTTTTGATATTGTTGAGAATCCACAATGTTTCTGTGCACCAAAGTAGGCATAATTTGCAATGAAAACGACTTGTTGAATTTCTTTGACAATAACAATTGATGCGTATAAAACAAACGATGCGTATTGTAATAAGGATCCCAAGACTTTGTAGTATTTTTTTCAGTTTGATAAGCCATATTAGAATACCAAACAATGCTCAGTGGTCTGGCATAATCCCCTTTTGCTTGACGCATTATTTTCCATTTGATACTGCCATCGAACACCTTACCTACATTGCTTCTTCCTACTTCTAAATTGATGAGATCTGTTAGCCCATAAGTAAAACTCATGCGTTGAAATGCTTGATCCAAGCCCCACAATTGATAGCCTCCTTGATTGACTTCGCCAAAGCGATGGCAAATTCTAAAGTCAAGATTTTGCTTACCAATCATTTCAGTATTTTGACTGTTGATGATACGTGTGCCTTTGAACACATTCGTTTCAAAATCTGGCCCTAAATCAATGTCCATTAAGCCATCTAAAAGACTAGAAGTATCGGCCTGCAAGCCAGGCAAATTAGATACTGCTTTAATCACAGTATCTTGGGGTGTTTGAGCATTTAATTGAGCACAAAACAACCCAGCACAAATTAAGAGTATTCTCATTTTTTGGTATAATCCATGATGATATCAACGGTCAATTCTTCGGCAATTTTAGCCCCCGCAGTAGCTGGAATGTTGATGTGATAATCTTTAGGTTTTACTTTAATATCTGAAGTAGCGGTTGCTTTGCCATCTTTGACAACAAACTTTGCCACACCTGTAATGTCTTTAGTCACATCCTTGATGGTTAACTTACCTGAAAAGTTAGCTGTATAAGTGCCGTCTTTAGTAAAGTCTACTTTAGCGATATCCGTCACAGAACCTTTAAAGCTAGCCTTAGGGTATTTATCGCTCTCGGCATAACTCTCATTAAAATGATCTTCCATTAATTGATTGGCAAAGTCAAAACCTTTCATCAATAATGAAAACTCCATAGCACCAGTAGCCGTATTCAAAACACTCACTACTTTGCGGTTCTCTGCTTTGATGTCTTCAAGGGTAGTATGCGAAAAAAACTTAACTGTTCCTGTTTTGGTCATGTAGTTGTCGGCATTTAATCCCAATGCTAAACAAAATGCGGTGGTTAAAGCGATTATTTTATTCATACAATAGTTATAAGCAATTATTTTACCAATTTACAACGGTCCAAATAGACATCAAAATTCAAGCCGTTACAAAAGCCTGCCAATTCAATATTAGATTGCACTTTTAATTGTGCATATTGAGCATTGTCGATGGTATCCATCTCACACAACACAACACCCATAGCATCGTCAGTAGCTAAACTGATGGTGTAACGGTTATTTTGCAAATCAATCTGACTGATTTGTCCTTTGACTTGTAACACTTTACCATTGTATAATTTGTTGGCACTGTCTTCGAACTGGGTATAGTCATTGAATAATTTTTTGGCATCCACTTGAAGCAACTGTTCCGACTTAAGTGGATCATGATGAACTGCGCCCTTTACAAATACATACCAATAAGTCAAACTCACCCCGGTTACAGCGAGCAACAATGTAATGATAATGCCTTTTTTCATATTTAAATGTGTTTGATTTAATTTTCTGGACTACCTCTTCTGATCCACGCTTCAATTTTGTTGATGTTGCAATCCGTCATTTTCTGAGTGGGTGGCATATTTTTACTCCCCCCTGTTAAATATTTAACAGCATTAATCAGTTTGTCTTGAGGCACCACCAACATGGTCCCGGAATACGTTTCTAACTCTATACCTGCATTAGCATTGGCAACCGTATGACAACCTGCATCAGTACAATTGGCCTTCAAAATGGGTTGAACAGATTTCGTAAATGTCATGTTACCGGTATCGCAAGCACTGGCATTTGGATACAATTTATCTGCTTTATCGTAATAACAAGCATTTAAACTCAACAAAGTACTTGCAGCTGTTAATATAAGAATATACTTCATACTGATTAATTGTTTGGAGCGCCTGCGTTAATCCATTTTTGGATTTTAATCTTATTACAGTTTGAAATACTAACGGTAGCTGATGGCATCGGTTTATAACCACTAACGTGATTGATGGCTCCCATCAATCTGCCATCTAAAGCAGGCACAGACAATTGTGCATGATTATTAAGTAACAACGTGCCACCGTTATGACAACTGTTACATTGCTGATCGATTATCGGTTGTATATTGGCTGCATAGGCAAAACTATTGGTATCACAAGCTGAACTACAATAATTGTTTTTAGCCCCTTGATTGATCCATTTTTCAATTTTCAGCTTTTGTTCTGCAGATAAAGACATAGGATAAGGCGGCATTTTGTTCTTGTATATTTCTTCGAACAATTTGCTTTGCATGGCTTGCCCCTTAACAACTTCGCCCGTTGACATAATATTAATGTATTTATCTAATAAGACATCCTCTGCTTTTGTCGCTTCATCGTGACAACCAGCCTGAGCACAACTTGATTGGATAATGGGCAAAATATCATTGACAAAATACACTGTGTCAGAGCTACAGTTACTAGAGGTATCAACCCAATCAGCACCTTTGCTTAAGATGATTTTTTGTGGTGGTTGATGCTCACAAGCAGCAAACAAACACATAACAAACGATAAACAGCCTATCACATTTGTTTTCATCAGTCAAATGTAACTAAATTTTTGTTACGAAAATTGACCTAGATCAGATTTCACGGTT
>JBEIKN010000179.1:0-4301 GCA_040379725.1 Flavobacteriales bacterium | reverse complement strand
ATGCGCAACCAATAAGTATGCTAAAGCTTAAAGACTATATTGTTTATGAAGATGAGCATGTAATTGCAATCAATAAGCCAGCTCATTTAGCCTCCTTACACGAAAGACACGATTCTGGTCAGGAAGCCGTTGTTAGCATGGTCAAAGCTTTGAACCCCGATTACAAATTGTGTCATCGATTAGACCGTGAGACGTCTGGTGTCATGTTAGTGGCAAAGGACGATGAAACTTATAAATCTATTGCCAAGCAATTTGAACAACGCAGCATAAAAAAAATTTACCATGCCGTTGTCAGCACTGCCGTTCAATTAGACAATCTAGTGGTTGACTTACCGCTTTTGACCGACAACAAACGCCGTGTATTGATCTCTAAAAAACAGGGCAAACCCTCATTAACCATCTTTAACACGCTTCAATGTTTTAAGCACTTTACTTTGTTGCAATGCGAACCTCAAACAGGACGTTTGCATCAAATCCGCATACATGCTGCTTCTCAGAATTTACCGTTGGTTGCAGATGAATTGTACGGCGGCAAATTGGCTTATTTGTCTCAAATCAAAAAGGTGAGTAAATCAGATGAAATAGAAAAACCTTTAATCAGTCGATTTGCCTTGCACGCATTTCAAATTACGTTTACCAATCAAAACGGAGAAGCCGTTAGCATACAAGCGCCCTACCCAAAAGATTTTGAAGTCTTTATCAAACTGCTCAACAAATATGATATGGCATAAAAAAAAGCCTCTGGATATTCAGAGGCTTTTTTATTACTAACACTTAAGACCTTTAGATCTTAGATTGTAAAATCATAGTATCGTGTATGCGTTTTTCAGCTAATTGAATGGCTGCAATTTGAGTATTGATATTATCAGCATCAGATTTATCGTAAATATTCAACACAGTGTTGTAGATGTTTTCTGTTTGAGCAAAAGCAATTTCTCTTACATAACCATTGTACTCACTGTATACATTGATCAAACCCCCAGCGTTGATTAAAAAATCTGGAGCATACAAAATGCCTTTTTTCTTAATCATATCACCATGAATGTTTTCGTCTTCTAATTGATTGTTAGCAGCACCTGCAACAATTTGACACTTCAATTGATTGATGTTGTTTTCATTCAATATAGCACCCAATGCACATGGCGAGAAGATATCAACGTCTTGAGAGAAAATCTCTTCTGGAGAAACAACATTAGCACCGTATTTATCTGAAGCGATTTTTAAGCCTGATTCAAAAATATCTGTAACAGTGATATGAGCACCATCTTTATGTAACAGTTCAATTAAATGCAAACCAACTTTACCAGCACCTTGAACCGCTATTTTTTTGCCGCCCAAGTTATCATTACCCCAAGCTTTTTTAGCACTGGCTTTAATCCCCATATATACACCATAGGCAGTCACAGGGCTTGGATCGCCACCACCACCCATGATTTCTGGCAAACCTACTACATGGTTGGTTTCCATTTTAATGTATTCCATGTCTTTAGTGGTTGTTCCAACATCTTCTGCTGTTACATATTTACCACCTAGATTTTCAACAAAACGTCCAAATTTGCGCATCAAATGCTCAGATTTGGCTTTAGCAGGATCACCAATGATCACAGCTTTAGCACCACCTAAATTCAAACCACTGATAGACGCTTTGTAGGTCATACCTCTTGACAATCTTAAGGCGTCATTAATGGCCTCTGTTTCATTGGCATAATTCCACATACGCGTACCACCTAATCCAGGCCCTAATACTGTATTGTGAATAGCAATGATGGCTTTTAAACCAGTGTGATTGTCTTGACAAATTAAAATCTGTTCGTGATCGTAACGTGCAACTTTAGAAAACACTTCAAATTGTGATTCGTTGTTGCTTGCTTGTGCTTGACTCATTAGTTAAAGAAATTAGCTTTTTAAAATAAAGGTGCAAAGGTAATCAATTAATATGGATAAAAGAAGGAATCTTGCTTAATTTTAATGAGTGAAAGACCTTTAAAACAATTATTTAACTGAGGCCCTGAAGAGTCTGTCGTTAATGGCTTTGCCTAAACCTTCGTCAGGCAGGGGTTTGGCGACAATAAGATCTGATTCAAAAGCATCAAGTGTGCGCATAAAATGGAATAAATTAGTTGCTGCTTCTTTTAAATCGGCATTTGGACTTAAGTTCATCTCAAAAACACCGTTGACATGAGGCACATGGCCAAAACTTAAATATGCGATGGTTTTACCCGGGTGCTCTTGACAAAATGCATCCACATCATCGACCAAAAACAATGGCTTACGTGGCGCATAATGCTGATCCAATAAACCTGGTGAACTCGGATTGCTGTGTGATTGTATCTCAACGGCTGGCGTATAACCCAAACATTGGCTTACATCCTGAATACTTATACCGCCTAAACGTTTAATTACAGCTTCCTCACCACTGCAATCAATGATGGTACTCTCAAGACCAACAACACAAGGCCCACCATCTAATATATACGATACTTTATTTCCTAATTGTGCTTCAACATGCTCAGCCCTTGTCGGACTAATATACCCAAATGGGTTGGCACTAGGTGCAGCTAATGGAAATGACAAGGATTTGAGCAATTCAAGGGTCAAAGGATGATTAGGAACCCTGATAGCCACGAGTGGGCTAGAGGCAGTTAGCACATCTGGCACCAATTGACTTTTGGGCAACAAAAGGGTCATGGGACCGGGCCAAAATGCTTTTGCAAGCTTTTCTGCATAGTCTGGCATATCATCAACCAATGCCAACATACGATCATCAAAGCCATCGACATGCAATATTAAAGGGTCAAAATAAGGTCTATTTTTGGCGGCAAAAATCCTTGAAATACAGGTTGGATCCAAACCATTTCCAGCTAAACCATAGACCGTTTCGGTTGGTATGGCCACCAATTGCCCTGCATTTAAATATTGAATGGCTTGAGACAGATCTGTGCCTATCATGCTTAATTGCGCTTTAAGCTGTATTTATCAATTTTATTGTACAAGTGACTTCTTTGAATGTCAATTTCAACGGCTGTTTTAGCCACATTCCAATTGTTCTTTTTCAATTTGGCTTCAAGAAAAATGGTTTCAGCGTAATCTTTAAAGTCCTGGAATTTATCAAATTTGTCAATCATCACATTCTGGGTTTTGGAAACTGGGGTCGAAGGATTGCTATAGGCGATGACATCCTCAACCGTAATTTTCGCATCCGATAATATGACGAGTCTTTCTATTACGTTGCGCAGTTCTCTGATATTTCCGGTCCAGTTAACATGTTTCAATTCGTCCAATGCACCAGGCGCAAATGATTTTTTAACGCCATTGTCCTCACAAATTTCCTTTAAAAAACGCTCCGCAATTACTGGGATATCGTCCAAACGTTCGTTCAATGTTGGAACATGCACCATGATTACCGATAAACGGTGGTATAAGTCCATGCGAAATTGATTTTTTTCAATTTCCTCGACCAAGTTCTTATTGGTCGCCGCCAATATTCTAACATCAACTTGTACGGTTTTATCGCCACCAACTCTTTGTAATATGCCTTCTTGAATGACTCTTAACACTTTGGCCTGAGCGGATAAACTCATATCGCCAATTTCGTCTAAAAACAAAGTGCCACCATTGGCTTGTTCAAATTTACCAATGCGTTGTTTAATGGCCGTGGTAAAGGCCCCTTTTTCATGTCCAAACAATTCACTTTCAATTAATTCAGACGGAATGGCGGCGCAGTTCACTTCAATCAATGGCATATGGGCTCTATTGCTTTTTTCATGTATCCATCTGGCTACCAATTCTTTGCCTGTTCCATTTTCGCCAGTAATCAACACCCTTGCATCTGTTGGGGCAACTTTTTCAATGGTATCTTTAATTTTGAGTATGCTAGGAGAGTCCCCAATAATGTCGCGGGTTTTAGATACTTTTCGTTTTAAGACCTTAGTCTCTATTACCAAGTTGTTTTTTTCAACGGCATTGCGAATGGTGATCAATAAGCGGTTCAAATCTGGTGGTTTTGAAATAAAATCGTAAGCGCCTTTTCTGACAGCCTCAACAGCAATTTCAATGGTGCCATGCCCTGAAATCAATATAAAAGGCACTTCGGGTTGAGTCTGGTTGGCTTTTGCCATTACTTCCAGTCCATCCATGCCTGGCATTTTAATGTCACAAAGCACCACATCGTAGTCGTTTTCAGATAACATTTCTAGTCCTTTTTTGCCATTCTCGACAATATCTACTTGATATTGCTCTGCTGTCAATATATTGTGAAGGGCGTCTCTGATTGGTTTTTCGTCGTCTATAACAAGAATTTT
>JBEIKN010000178.1:0-4308 GCA_040379725.1 Flavobacteriales bacterium | reverse complement strand
GACATTATCCGCTTGGATGAAGCTTTTGAAGAATTGATAAAACGCAAAGCATTTGTTATTGAGTCCATCAAGGCTCAGGATAAATTAAGTTCTGAATTACATCAAACAATCAATGCTTGCATGGATAAAGATGTTTTGGAAGATTTGTATTTACCTTTTAAACAACGCAAAAAAACCAGAGCGGATGTAGCCAAAGAAAGAGGACTTGAACCTTTGGCAAAAATGATTTTGGCGCAACGCGAAAGAGATATGGATTCAGTTGCACTAAGGTATTTAAATGATGCAGTAAAAAATACCGGTGAAGCCCTTGATGGCGCTGCCGATATTGTGGCTCAATGGATTGCTGATGATGCCGATACACGAAACATTTTAAGGCAGGTTTTTGATCAACATGCCAGCATTACCTGTAAGGTGGCCAAGGGCAAAGAAACAGTTGGCGAAAAGTACCGTGATTATTTTGCTTATTCCGAAAGAGCAAGTCTTGCTGCATCACACCGCCTAATGGCCATTGTGCGCGCTGAGGATGAGGGTGTTTTAAAATTGACTGTAGAGCCTGACGAGCAAAGAACTCTCGAATTGCTTGATCGCAAATGGATTCGACGAGATTCAGCTTGCGAAGCCATCATGTTGGACGCAACTAAAGATGCCTACAAGCGCTTGCTTTTGCCTTCATTGGAAAATGAATTGAAACAAAAATTATTTGAAAAAGCTGAGGAAGAAGCTATCAGAGTGTTTACAGGTAATCTTCAACAACTCTTGTTGTCATCGCCTCTAGGAAGTAAACGCGTATTGGCCATAGATCCAGGCATTCGAACAGGTTGTAAAACAGTCTGTTTGAGTGAAAATGGTCAGCTTTTACACCAAACTGTTTTGTACTTTAATTCGGCGGCAGATAAAGACCGTTCGGTTAAAGTTTTACATCAATTGATGACAGATTTTTTATGTGAGGCCATTGCGGTAGGCAATGGTACAGGCGGAAGAGATACGGCTGACTTTGTGCGGAGTCATTTACAAGCGGTCCCAGTGTTTTTAGTCAATGAAGATGGCGCATCGGTGTATTCTGTTTCTGAAATTGCCCGTAAAGAATTTCCTGATCATGATGTCACTGTTAAAGGAGCCGTGAGTATAGGCAGGCGTTTGATGGACCCATTGGCTGAGTTGGTAAAGATAGATGCCAAGAGCATTGGTGTAGGGCAATACCAACATGATGTTAATCAAACTAAATTGAAAAAATCACTGGAAGAAACGGTAGTAAGTTGCGTCAATAAAGTTGGGGTTAACCTCAATACCGCTGGTGAAGAATTGTTAAAATATGTGTCTGGATTAGGACCAGTGTTGGCAAAAAACATTGTTCAATATCGCAACGCAAATGGCGAGTTTAAATCAAGGGCAGACTTAAAAAAAGTACCTCGATTGGGCGATAAAGCCTTTGAACAATGCGCTGGTTTTTTAAGGGTGCCAAATGCCAAACAAGCATTGGACAATTCTGGAGTCCATCCGGAGCAATATGCAGTAGTTCAGCAAATGGCTAAGTTGGCGGGTATGGCAATTGATGAATTGATTGGTAATCCGCATGCGATAAAGCAACTTCAAAATCTGCACGACATCAAGGATCAAATTGGGGCATTTACTTTTAACGATTTACTAAAAGAATTGGAAAAACCTGGACTTGATCCACGTGATCCTTTGGAGAACGAAACCTTTGATGATAAAGTGCGAAAAATAGAAGACTTGGAAATAGGGATGGTCGTTAAAGGTGTGGTCAGTAATATTACTAATTTTGGCGCCTTTGTTGATATTGGAATTAAAGAAAATGGGCTTTTGCACATATCTGAAATGTCCAATACATTTATTAAAAGCCCCAATGAAGTGGTCAAGCTCAATCAACACATGCGGTTTAAAGTTAAGGACATTGATAGGCCTAGAAAACGCATAGCATTGACACTCAAGTTTTAATTAAACCTAAGTCATTTAATCCCTCAGTTTGTTTTTTAAAAAGTGCATTAGCCTTGTTTTTTTTTGAAACTTTTTAGTTCATCCTTTGTTTAGAAAATTAAGATGGCTACTAAAACTTCTAAAACAGCAAAAAATACTGTCGATAAATTGGTCGATGCGTATATTGATTATGTACTAACAGAGCAGAAAGAACCGGCCTCTATTTATGCATTTGCAAAACATTTGGGCATAGAAGAGTCTGAGTTTTACCAGCACTTTAACCATTTTTCAGCCATTGAAACGTCTATTTGGAATGAGGCAGTTGTGTTGGCAATCAATAGCCTTAAAGCTTCTGCAGAATTCAACACCTACACAGCTCGTGAGAAAGTATTGGGCTTCTTCTATACATTGATTGAAGTGCTTAATAAACGTCGCAGTTTTTTTGTTTACAGTTTGGGCAATAATACAATACATTTCAAAACACCAGAAGGGTTAAAAATACCAATTATGGATTTTGCCAAAGAAGTGGTTCAAGAAGGCTTAGCAGGCAAAGAATTAGAAGAGCGAAAATTCCTAAGTGATCGCTACCATGAGGCTGTTTGGTTGAACACATTGTTTATTTTAAAATTTTGGATTGATGACAAAAGTCAAGGCTTTGAAAAAACAGATGCAGCCATTGAAAAGTCTGTTAATCTGATGATTGAATTAATGGGTAAAAGTGCCTTAGACAGTATGCTGGATTTGGGCAAATTTTTATTCCAAAACGGCCTGAAATCGCCGTTTAAAATGTGATGATTTTAAGTATAATCACGCATGAAAGAACAAGTTAAAATACCAACCTCAAAAATTCAGCGCGCTGCAAATTTTGCCGGTGCCGGCGCTAAAATTGGGGGCAACTATATCAAGTATTACATCAAAAAGGCGGTTAATTCTGATACCAAACGCGATCAATTAAACGAGGACAATGCTGAAGATATCTACAATACCCTAAGTAAGTTAAAAGGTTCAGCCTTGAAGGTTGCGCAGATGTTGAGCATGGATAAAAATTTGATGCCTAAAGCGTATCAAGACAAGTTTCAGATGGCTCAATTTTCAGCACCTCCTTTGAGCTACCCTTTGGTGCTAAAAACTTTTCAGCAAGAATTGGGTAAATCGCCCCTTGATTTGTTTCAAAGTTTTGGTAAAAATGCCCTGCATGCGGCAAGCATAGGTCAAGTGCACAAAGCCACATTAGACGACAAAATATTGGCAGTTAAGGTTCAATATCCTGGTATTGCAGACAGTGTGAGTAGTGATTTGAAATTGGTAAAACCATTGGCCACTCGAATTTTAAATTTAAAGGGTAAAGACATTGATAAATATTTCAAGGAAGTAGAAATTAAATTGTTAGAAGAAACCGACTACAAACTAGAGTTGCGTCGTTCTCAAGAAATCTCCAAGGCCTGTGCCCACATACCTAAAGTGGTCTTCCCTCAATACTACAGCCAATACAGTAGCGACCGTATTTTGTGTATGGATTGGATAGATGGTGTGGCTTTGTCTGAGTTTGTAAAACAGAATCCCTCACAAGCAGAACGCAATACAATTGGTCAAGCCATTTGGGACTTTTATATGTTTCAAATTTTCAATTTGATGAAGGTGCATGCCGATCCTCATCCAGGTAATTTTATTGTCACTAAAGATTTGAACTTGGGGGTTATTGATTTTGGTTGTGTGAAAGAAATCGATGCAGACTTTCATAAAGCTTATTTCATGTTGTTGGATTCGGCTTGTATTGAAGATGATCCAATGTTCACCAAGATATTGTATAAATTGGAATACCTACTTGAAGAAGATAATGCGCAAATCGTTCCTATAATGAAACGTGCTTTTAAAGACATGTTGGTATTATTGGGTAAACCATTTAATGCAGAAGTTTTTGATTTTTCAGACGATACTTATTTCAAAAGCATCTACGATTTGGGCGAGAAGTTTAGCAAAATGACAGAGATCAAAGCAGCCAATGGTGCTCGCGGACCACAAGATGCGATTTACATTAACAGAACCTGTTTCGGGTTATACAGTGTATTAAATGTTTTAGGGGCTAAGGTAAAGACAGGTGATAGGGGTTAGGGGTTAGGGGTCAGGGGTTAGGGATTAGTTTGTAGTTACTTATCAGCATCACAATTTGCTGTAAATGTTAACCTAATTCCTCTAAATCCTAAATCCTAATGCCTATTCACTAAATCCATGTTTCAAGGGGATAGGGGTCGGGGGTTAGGGATTAGTTTGTAGTTACTTATCAGCATCACAATTTGCTGTAAATGTTAACCTAATTCCTCTAAATCCTAAATCCTACACCCTACACCCTTCTTTAAGGGGTCAGGGATTAGT
>JBEIKN010000177.1:0-4385 GCA_040379725.1 Flavobacteriales bacterium | reverse complement strand
AATCCTTTATTAAACGTTATGATTTTTATGGACTGTCCAAATTGATTGACCAGAGATCTTAATGCGAGTGTGTCTTTGTTTAATTCTGTGTTTTGATCGTTCCAGAAATACAAATAACAGGCTTGTTTTTTAAAGGATTTTAGCGATTGTAATTCGTTGTTGTATAGTTTGTATTTAAAGGGCTTAATTTTTTTGCCAACCGGTAATTGTGTGACAACATCGTTTCCAACATAGCTCTGACATTCGATATAAGCTCCAAGTGCAGGGATATTTAGCACAGAATAGGCTTTGCCTCCAATTACGAACTGCATGCCTTGTTTGCTTTGTTCTAAGACCATGGCTTTGTTGGGTAATTCTTTTTTATATTCACCAACGATTAATTGGTCAATGCCCCAGTCATTGTATAAGCCATTGCAATTCACATCTTTCAAACCAATTCTAAAACTGTCATTGCCAAATTGGTAATCTCCTGCAATGGTATTTAAGCGCTGTTCTTTAAAGGCATACAAAGCACCAGCAAATACTTTATGTCCTGCACTACTGTTGTAGTATTCGTCCAACATGCCTAAGTATTTAGAATTGTAATAGAAAGAGAATCGACTGATGTTAACCGTATAGGTTGCATTGGCTTGTGTTGGATGATGTAAAGTGATGTCTTTATCCGTCGTAGTATGAAAGAAGGTATCTGGCACTCCATCATCACTTAGGTCTAAGTTGTGATTTTTGTCAATCCAAAGAAGGGCTGGTTGACTCGTTCTTTGATTGTTGCCTATAATCATTAGACTGTAGCCTTTTAAATCTTTGCGTTGGTCTGTACCACCATAAAAAATATAGGCGTAATTGGTATCCGTAATCCCGCTCATGTCAGGCAGTTTTGCGTAAAACGTTTTTGGGTCTTTTTTGCTTGCTACACCAATCAACGAAGGGTCCTCGAAGGGTTGTCCTTTGTATTTATAGACGGCAATAATGGATTGCATATTGCGCCCTTTTTCATCTAAAACAATTTGGTTGAGGGCTATTTTAAAAGGACTTTGCGCCAATACATGATTGGCTAAAAGTAAACAAAAGAGTATACTCAGTCTATTGCCCATTAATCCCTTCTACTTAAAAACAATGATATAAAATAGATTAAGTTGGCAATGGCACCAGCTGCAGCTACTACATAAGTCATAGCGGCCCACTTGAGCGCATCTTGGGCGCCATTGTATTCATTGCCCACAACCACGCCGTTGTTTTTCATCCAAGCAAGTGCACGTTTGCTGGCATCAAATTCAACAGGTAATGTAACCAATGCAAACAAGGTTAAAAACACATTGGCAGCAATTAAAATTAAAATGATTGTAGAGGCTAATGGACTTTTGCTATAAAACAAAAAACCACCGGCAAAGATCATGATGTAGTTGGCCATATTCATAATACTAGCACTGATGGTGACCATTGGAACCAATTTGCTTCTGAGGCCAAGCATGGCATAGGCTTGAGCATGTTGAACAGCATGGCCACATTCGTGGGCGGCTACTGCAGCAGCGGCTGCGTTTCTTTCAAAATAAACCGCTTCACTCAGATTAACTGTTTTGTTAATTGGGTTGTAGTGGTCAGTGAGTTGACCTGCAACATGTGTGATTTTAACATCAGTGATGTTGTGGTCTGCAAGCATTTTAGCTGCAATCTCAGCCCCAGAGAGGCCATTGCTTAAGGCCACTTGAGAATAAAATTTGAATTTGGATTTAAGTTTACTACTGATCCATAAACTGATCAGCATAACCACTATGCCGATTAAAAGGTAAATACCCATATTGATGTTATTTAAATGCTTTTATTAAGACAACAATCATGCCTATTAAAAACATTAAAATGGAAAGTCGATTAATACCATGCATCATCTTTAAATAGCTGTTACTGCCATTTGCAGATTCAGGGTCTTTCTTGAAACTGATGTAGGACCAAATTTTCTTTAACATAATTTATTGAATAGGTTGGTAATGGATTTTCTCATTCACTACAATGGTTGTTTGAAACTTGCCTTTGATCTGATCGTAAAAGCGCATGCAATCAAATTTAGAGATGAATAAACCAACAAATACTTTGAAATTTGGCTCATCCCAAACGACTTCACTGTATTGGCTAAATTCTGTGTCAAACTTAGCCTTGATGCCTTCTGCTTTCTGACGGTTATCGCCATTGAAAATTAGAATGTGATAACCTTTTGTGGTGGCATCTGGGTTTTTTCTTTGAGCAGATCTGCCCGCAATCAAACCACTGAGGCCCTCTGGTTTGGAGACAGTTACTTGGCTATTGGCTTGAAAACAACAAGCAAAAGTAAACAAGCTTAATAAAGTTGATTTAAACATCTTATTTTCTTTTTTGATCTCTTTCCATTTTTCTACGATCTGCTCTGCTCATTGGCGTTTCATTCGGCTCCGCATTGCTCATCATTTGATCTAAGCTAGGTCGAGGGGCATCATTTGAACTGCTTAATTTCATTTTGCTCAAATCAGACTTTACAGGCTCTTTGGCACTTTGCACTTGTTGTTGGCCTTGTTGCTCAATTTGAGCTTTGAATAACATTGAAAGGATTTTGTCGTTCATTCTACCAATCATGCTTTGGAACAATTTAACCGATTCAATTTTGTAAATCAACAAGGGGTCTTTTTGTTCAAAAGTGGCGTTGTTGGCAGATTGTTTTAAGTCATCAAGTTCTCTCAAATGGTCTTTCCATTCGTCGTCTATGGTTTCCAAACAAACATGTTTTTCATATTCCGTAGTGATGCTGTAACCATTAGAGTCTATGCCTTTTTTCATGTGGATTGGAATACCAAATTGTTTGATGCCATCCGTGAATGGAATCATCACAAATTCGTAGCGATTGCCTTCGCCAGTGTAAATCCTTTTAATAACAGGGAGAGCGGTCTCTCTAATTTGTTTTTGTCTTTCTTGGTAGGCTTCAACCATGGCGTGGTATAAGTCATCAGCCAATGTTTCAGCTTTATTTGATTTGAAGGTGTCTTCGTCAAATGGTAATTCGGCCGCAAACGACATTGCCAATTCCATTTGCAAAGCCTCGTATTGATCGCCTTGTTTGGCTGTGAATACTTTGTCGTCACACCATTCTGATAACATGTTTTGGATATCTAAGCCAATGCGGTCTCCGATTAATGCGTTTTTACGACGTTTGTAAACAACAGTTCTTTGCTTGTTCATAACATCGTCATATTCCAACAAGCGTTTACGCATGCCAAAGTTGTTTTGTTCAACTTTCTTTTGACTGCGTTCAATGGTTTTACTCATCATAGAATGCTGAATCACTTCGCCTTCTTTGTAGCCGAACTTATCCATCAATTGAGCGGCTCTATCGCTGCCAAATTTGCGCATTAAGTCATCTTCTAATGAGACAAAGAATAAAGAAGATCCTGGGTCACCCTGACGTCCGGCACGACCTCTCAACTGTCTATCAACCCTTCTGGAATCATGGCGTTCTGTGCCAATAATGGCCAAACCACCAGCTTGTTTCACTTCTTCGGTGATTTTAATGTCTGTTCCTCTACCAGCCATATTGGTTGCAATGGTAACTGCAGCTGGCTTACCGGCTTCGGCAACGATTTCAGCTTCGCGTTGATGTTGTTTGGCGTTCAATACATTGTGTTTAATGTTTCTTAGCTTCAACATACGCGACAGCAATTCAGATATTTCAACAGAAGTTGTACCCACCAATACCGGACGACTTTGTTCTGTTAAGCGAACAATTTCTTCAATGACGGCATTGTATTTCTCACGTTTGGTTTTGTAGATTTGGTCGTCAATGTCTGTTCTTGAAATGGCTCTGTTGGTTGGTATTACCACCACATCCAATTTGTATATTTCCCAGAATTCACCCGCTTCTGTTTCAGCAGTACCAGTCATGCCACAAAGTTTGTGGTACATTCTGAAATAATTTTGCAAGGTAATGGTTGCAAAGGTTTGAGTAGCCGCTTCAACTTTTACATTTTCTTTAGCTTCGATGGCTTGGTGTAAACCGTCACTATAGCGTCGGCCTTCGAGCACACGACCTGTTTGCTCATCCACAATTTTTACTTTCCCGTCAGCAATAATGTACTCAATATCTTTTTCAAATAACGTATAGGCTTTAAGCAATTGATTAATTGAGTGAATGCGTTCAGACTTAATCGAGAAATTACGCATCAATTCTTCTTTTTGTTTGTGTTTTTCTTCTGAACTCAAATTTGATTTTTCAATCTCAGCGATTTCAGTGCCAACATCAGGAATTATAAAGAAATCCTTTTCCTCACTTTGTTGTGTGATGGTCTCGATGCCCTTGTCCGTTAACTCAACTTGGTTGTTTTTTTCATCAATGACAAAGTACAATTCAGCATCAACTTTGTGCATTT
>JBEIKN010000176.1:0-4409 GCA_040379725.1 Flavobacteriales bacterium | reverse complement strand
TTATTTATTAAACAAAATAATGACCTTTGTACCATGCAATCAACAAACGACTTGATGTTTGAGGAACAAATCAAACAAGAATTGAAATCCCTCAAAGCCCTAGCTTTACAATTGACCAGAAACATGGACGATGCAAAAGACTTGGTTCAAGAAACCATGCTGAAAGCGCTTCGCTATAAAGATAAATTTCATAGTGGCAGTAATTTAAAAGCTTGGCTTTTTACCATTCTAAGAAACAGTTTTATCAACCAATATAGAAGAATGATGAAACGCAATACATTTATCGACACTACAGATAATACTTATTTCTTAGATCTACCGAATCATCAGACCATCAATCAGGCTGAACTGAAGTTCATTCGTCAAGATTTGACCGAGGCCATCAAAGGCTTACCAACAGATTTACGTGTAACGTTTTTGTTGAATTCTGAAGGTTTTAAGTACCAAGAAATTGCAGACGAATTACACATTCCAATCGGAACAGTTAAAACCCGTATCTTTGTTGCAAGAAGAATGTTGCGCCAATCATTAAAGGCATACAGCAACGATTTTTCTGGCGCAAAAGCTGGTAATGAATAGTTTATACCTCTGGATCAATATTCTGACAATAGCATTTCCGCTATTGCTATCCTTTGATAAAAAGGTTAGATTCATTCAATATTGGCCTCAATTGTTTCCGGCCATTGCGATAACAGCCATTCTTTTTTTATTATGGGACCAATGGTTCACAGGTATGGCCGTTTGGGGCTTCAACAAATTGTACATTTTAGGCATTTATTGTTTTGATATACCTATCGAAGAAGTTGCTTTCTTTTTCACAGTGCCATATGCCTGTGTTTTTGTATACGAATGCCTAAGGGCCTATCTCAGAAAGTCCGAAACCTTTGACGAGTTCTACAGATGGCTGACTCTGCTTTTTTTCGGCATCACTGCCTCATTATTGTATTGGTACAATGATCGATTATACACTGCCATTACAAGCTTAGTATTAACCGCTATTCTTGCGACTCATTTGATCGTCATTAAAAGACGCTATATGAGCTGGTTTTACTTTGCCTATATGGTCTCATTAATTCCTATGTTAATTGTCAATGGCATACTCACTTATATGCCAGTGGTTGATTACAATCCCAATGAAATTATAGGTCTTCGCATTGGAACTATCCCTATAGAGGATTTTATATACAATATGACCATGTTAGTCATTTGTATCGGTTTATATGAGTGGTTTAAGCGTCTTGCTCATCGACACCGGTCACACCGCCAGACACAATCATCTTAAAGACATTGGTCGGATTGGCATCCAGTGGTTTAATACTGGCATTTGACACGATGTATAAATCTCCCACAAACCCGTAGGATTTTGGAAAATAAACGGCCGAGTGCCCTTCCATACCCAATGATTTGAGGTCTTTTTGGGTAATAAACCCAATTTTATAAACATCTTTAGCGCCCATTTCGACCAATACAGGTGATGAGAATTTTTTCTTTTCACCAACAAAGGCCTCCATAATGTCTTTGACTGAAGAGTATAAAAATTTAATCCCTGGAGTTTTTTCTAACCAATCATCAAACCAATCAATGAAAGGCTTAACTAAATAGGAAGACCCAACCATCCCAACGATTAAAATGGCTGATACAATGATCAAAATCCCTATGCCCGGTAAATGGTCTTCCCCAAGAAGATTATCAACGGTTTCAAACAGCCATAAGATAATGGCACCTGTGGCTACTAGAGGTATAGAAATTAATAAACCTCTGAAAAAATATCTGACCAATCTGGCCAGTAATTTTCTTTTAATGACTTTATGTGTGTCTTTAGAAATCATAATAAATCTTGGCCAATGTCGGTTCTGTAAAATTTGTTTTTATATTGAATGATCTTGGCATTTTCCATTGATGTTTTTAAAGCTGATACAATATCGGTTCCTGTCGATGTAATCGCTAAAACCCTACCACCATTGGTTACTACCACACCATCTTTAAGGGTAGTCCCAGCATGATAAACCACAGAGCCTTTAACCTCATCAAGCCCTGAAATTTCATATCCTTTTTCAAACGATTCAGGATAACCACCAGATACCATGAACACAGTGACAGCCGTTTCAGGATTAACCATCACTTTATGTTGATTTAATTGTCCTTTACAGGTAGCTATCATTAAATCCAACAAATCATTTTCTAATCTATGAATCACTACTTCTGTTTCAGGATCCCCCATTCTGCAATTGTATTCTATTACCTTGGGTTGACCATTAACATTCATTAAGCCAATAAATAAAAACCCTTTATATGGAATGCCATCTGCTTTTAAACCATTCAAGGTTGGAATGACTACTTCATTTTCAACTTTATCTAAAAACGTTTGGTCTGCAAACGGAACTGGAGAAACTGCTCCCATTCCACCTGTATTCAAGCCTGTATCTCCAACTCCAATACGTTTATAATCTTTCGCCTCTGGTAAGATCAAATAATGCTGACCATCCGACAAAACAAAAGCACTCATTTCAATACCATGTAAAAATTCTTCAATCACCACTTTGGCACTGGCCTGTCCAAATTTACCATTTAACATGGCTTGCAAATCTGACTTGGCTTGAGTCAAATCATCAATGATCAATACCCCTTTTCCTGCAGCTAAACCGTCTGCTTTTAAAACATAGGGTGATGATAATGTTTCTAAGAATCTACAACCCTCTTGATAATTATCTGCGGTTACCGTTAAAAATTGTGCCGTTGGTATATGGTATTTAGACATCAAGATCTTAGAAAAATCCTTACTGCCTTCTAATTGTGCGGCAGCCTTACTTGGTCCGGCCACCATCACATGATTCAAGGTCGGATGCGCTTCAATAAAATCTACAATGCCTGCTACCAATGGGTCTTCATTACCCGGCAATATCAAATCAATTTGATGATCAATACATGCCTGCGCAACAGCATCAAAGTCAGTTGCTGAGATGGGTAGATTTTGGCCACATTGAGCCGTACCAGCATTTCCTGGCGCGATAAACAATTGTTTAATGGATTTACTTTGACTGATTTTCTTAGCCAAAACATGTTCTCTTCCGCCACTTCCAAGAATCAAAATATTCATAATACAAAAATAATCAATTCCAATAGAACAAGACTGAACATAATGGAATAGTAAACCACAATTTACCAAACATCAACTTGATATCAAACAGCGAGTGCTTGATCATGAAATAGTAAATTTAGGGCAAAAAAAAATGACAGAGGAAAAAATCGCTCTGTCATTAGTGCCCAGGACCGGAGTCGAACCGGTACGGGGGTGAACCCACAGGTGTTTGAGACCAGCGCGTCTACCAATTCCGCCACCTGGGCATCTTTTAGGGATGCAAAAGTATTGACTTTTGTTTAAACTTCAAAATTAATTACTGGCTTTTTTGACATAGTATTTTAGCGCTGTAAGAACTGCCATAAAGCCCCATAATGGGACTGCAATTTTATCAAAATCACTAAAATTATTTAGAAAGGCGTGAACATAATAAGTAATCAAACCCAGTACTGTTGCCGTCGCTAAACTTTTTTTCCATGCTGCTTGTTGTTCATCATAAATGACATTCATACCTGTGTAGATTGACATCAGAAATACAGCTAACCAAGACAAACCTCCAATCAAACCCATTTCAGAAAGTGCATTCAAATATTCATTATGTGTATTGCCTAAATCACCGCTGTTGGTACTGATCAAGGTTAAACTTTCTGGTCTTTGGAAGGGTGCATATTGGAAGGTATAAGTACCTGGTCCAAAACCAAAAACCGGTTTAGACTTAAACATTAATACTGCGCATTGCCATCTGTTCAAACGTTCCAAATTAGACGGGTCGGTCGTGATATTCGACACAGATTGTGCGTGAGATTCTAAATCATCTGCACTCCCCTGTTTATTGCTTTCCAATGCATACAGAATCTGATCTTGCTTAACGATTGCCACAACAGCTACTAAACCAATCACCAATAACAAATGCTGAAACCTGACTTTTAATTTGATTAATCCATAAAAGCCTAATGCCACTATTAAGCTGATCCATGATGCACGTGTAAATGAAAACACTACACCGATGATCAAAACAATAAACACCAAAGCAAAAAACAACCTATACCAGGCATTGAATTTAAACCAATTGCCTCTTAAGGCAAACATCAGCGAAACAGGCACAAAAAAGGCAATATAAGCTGAGTAGATGGTATGGTCTTCGAAAAATGGCTGCATAATAGAATATCCCCAACCTCTCGAAAAACCCTCTCTTGAATGTTTAAATAATGTAATGGCCACCACAATGAAAGTACCCAATAACATATAGGTCAAAAAACGTCTCATCATTGAAACATCTTTAAAAGCAAAAACCAAGAAAAAGAAAAACACGACGACAAACCATGTTCTT